>JAHBVU010000023.1 GCA_019637315.1 Gemmatimonadales bacterium | reverse complement strand
GCCTGGGACGTCATCACGACGCAAGGGGCCAGCTGGTTTGCCAACCCGGCGGAACGGATCGGCCCCAGCTGGGCAACCAATCCGGCCGGGCAGCCGTTCTCCCTCAACTTCGTCGAGCGGGAAGAGGCAGCCGGGCGGTCGCCGTTTCGGACCGGTCACAGTCAGACATACGGCCTCAATGTCAGCGGGGGTACCGATGCGCTCCAGTACTTCCTGAGCGGCAACTTCGAGCAACAGGAAGGCATCGACCCGACCAACGACATGCGGCGAACTGGCGGACGGCTCAACCTGACTACGGCACCAATGCCGTCTCTCCGCGTCACAGCCAATGTCGGCTACTTGACCGGGTTGACGAACTTCCCCGCCGACGGCGGGTTCGGAGGTCCGGTCTGGTCGCTGATTCATGGCCGGCCCCTTCTGGCCGACAGTCCGAGCGGCGGATGGACCTTCGGCGCCCCTCGCGACTGGCAGGAGGCGTTCTTCTTCTCGCAGGGGCTCGACCGCGTGACGGGTGGACTCCAGCTCGAGCATCGGCCGACGGGCTGGCTCAGCCAGCGCCTCAACCTGGGAATCGACCGGATCAGTGAGAACAACATCAACCTGATTCCCCGAATGAACGATCGGCTGCTGGCGGTCTTTGGCGGCGGGCTCGGCGCCGGCAGCAAGACCATCCAGGATCGCAGCGCGCGGACGGCAACGGTCGACTTCGCCAGCACCGCAACCGCTCAACTCGGGTCGATTGAGTCGCAAACCTCCGTCGGCCTGCAGCTGTACCGCCGGATCGAGAGCCGGAAGACCGCACGGGGCGATGCCTTCCCGACCGGCGGCCTCGAGGCCCTCTCGTCGACTGCCCGAACCTCCGTCAGCGAAGACGGGGTGATCAACAACACTACGGTGGGAACCTTCCTGCAGCAGCAGCTCAGCTGGCAGCGTCGCCTTTTCCTGACCGCCGGGATCCGTGCCGACGACAACAGCGCTTTCGGTTCGGACTTCAACGCCGCCGTATACCCCAAGATCGGCCTGGCATGGGTGGTGAGTGACGAGCCTTTCGGCCCATCCAACCTGTTCAACACGCTCCGCCTTCGCGCCAGCTACGGACAGTCCGGTCAGCAGCCGGCGGCCTTCGCCGCGCTCCGTCGCTACCTGCCCACCACCGGCGGCGACGGCAATCCGGCGGTAACACCGTCGGCGGTTGGCAATCCGGATCTCAAGCCCGAACGCGGCGTCGAGCTCGAAGCAGGTTTCGAGTTGGGGCTCCTCAATGAGCGCGTCGGGGTCGACTTCACCTGGTACCACAAGACAACCCGCGACGCGATCGTGGCCCAGGAGCTCGCACCATCCGCCGGCTTCCCGGGCACCCGATTGGCCAACCTTGGCAAGATTCGCAACCGCGGTTTCGAACTGCAGGTTAGTACCTTGCTGATCGAGTCCCGTCCCGCGGCGCTGGAGCTGCTTGCCAACATCGCCCACAACAACGATGAAGTCCTCGAAGTGGGTAATCCCAATGGGTTTATCTCGCTCGGCAACTTGCGGCACCAAGTCGGATATCCCATTGCGTCGTGGTTCGGCCCCAAGATCATCTCGGCTGACCTCAACGCTACCGGACAGGCCATCAACGTTCTTTGCGACAACGGAAGCGGCGGCGGGGTAGCCTGCGCCTCCGCACCTGCCGTGTTCCATCAGCGGAGTTTGCCAACCACGACCGGGTCACTGGCACCCACGTTGACGCTGTTCAACCGGCTTCGCTTGACGGCCATGGTGGAAGTCAGCCGCGGCCGGTGGATGATCGATGGCGACATGTCGGGACGGTGCGCCGAGAGCAGCACTTGTCGACAGCTGCATGAGGAGAGCGCCTTCACGACATCAGAGGTTGCCGGGGCGCAGACGCGGAGTTCCCTCAACTATGCCTTGTCCGACGCCAGTTATACCAAGCTGCGTGAAGTCTCGGCCAATTACACGTTGCCGGAGGGCTGGGTGCGTAGCCTGGGCGCTGCGCGCGGATCTGTTACGCTTTCCGCGTACAACGTGGCAACCTGGACGAATTTTACCGGTATCGATCCGGAGACCAGCATCTCAGTGGGGGATGTTTTCGGCGCCACCAGCTATGGCAACACGCCTCCGCTGACCAGAATCGTCGGCGCGGTCCGACTCTCCTTCTGATGACCACACGATACGACGCATACACGATGTCGCCCGGAGATCCCATGCCATCACGACGATTCCGCGCCGCGTCCCGTCGGGGAGCTGCGCTCTGTCTGCTGACCGCTACGTTGTCAGCCTGTTCCATTTTCGACGGCCTGCTCGAAGTCACCAGTGTGGATCAGGTCCTCGCGTCGGACCTCGAAACACCCGCCAATGCCGCGCTGCTGGTCCGCAGCGCCATCAACGACTTCGATTGTGCCTTTTCCAATTACACGCTGGCTGGCGGTCTGGTGGCCGACGAGGTCGCCTGGGGCGACAACAACAGCTTCGACTACGAGCGCCGGACTTTCACGGCGCTTGGCGGGACCTACGCCACCGCGCAGTGCTCTTCCGGTGCAGGGGGGCAGATCGGCGTCTATGCGTCCCTATCCACGGCCCGATTCGGTAACAAACGCGCCCATGAGCTATTGACAGGGTGGTCAGACGCCGAGGTACCGCAGCGTGCGGTTCTGCTAGCGCAGACCTCGGCCTACGAAGCTTACAGCATTCTCCTTCTCGGCGAAGGGATGTGCTCGCTCGCAATCGACGCCGGGCCTGAACTGTCTCGTGCAGCGGCCTGGGCAGTCGCCGAAGCCAGGTTCACCGCTGCGATTGCGGAAGCCACGGCGGCGAATGACCCGGCGCTCGCGAACTTCGCCCGCCTGGGGCGGGCCCGAACCCGTCTCAACCTGGGTCGACCGAATGACGCAGCGGCTGACGCCGCCACGATTCCCGCAGGGTTCGTCCGCAACGCCCGATTTGCCGGGGTCAACTGGCGATCGACCAACCAGCTGCATCAGTGGATTCGAATCGAGAGCCGCGCAGCGGTCGACTCCTTCTACTGGCACCTTTCGACCAACGGTACCCCTGATCCCCGGGTATCCCTCACCTACAGCGGCCTCACGACGCTGAACGGCAACCAGCTCGTCTACCCGAACAAGTACGCCACGCCCTCGAGCCCGATGCCGATCGCACGGTGGGCCGAGGCCCGCCTGATCGTCGGTGAGGCCCGACTGGCGGCAAACGACCCGATCGGGGCAATTGCCATCATCGACGAACTTCGCGGCGCGGCGAGCCTGCCAGCCTACTCCGGGAGTCAATCGCTCGAGGCGGTCCGATCGGCCCTGCTCGAAGAGCGGCGGCGCGAGCTCTTCCTCGAGTCGCACCGTCTGGGCGACCTGATCCGACTCAATCTGCCGTTCCTGCCGCCCGCCGGAACACCATTCAGGCAGGGAGGGAGCTACGGCACGATGACCTGTTTTCCCCTGCCTGACATCGAACGCCGCAACAACCCCAACCTCGCTCGCGGCTAGTCCTGCTGCACCGGGCGGAATCGGATCTGCGGTTCCGCCCGTCACCGGCTTCATCCGAAGGACCTTCCCCTCGTTCAGCGCGGACGATATCCTCGTCCGCATGAAACCTCTTCACTCCCTCAGCCTCGTCCTCGGCCTTGCTGGCTGCGGCGCCGGTTCATCATCCCCGCCCCCGCTCGACCCCGCCGCACGCGCGGCGATCGCGGATACGGTCCGCGCAGTTTCGGAGGCAATGATCGTTGCGATGCGGACTCGGGATGTCGATTCCGTGCTGGCGTACTACGGCCCCAACACGGCGTACGTCGGCAACGGCGAGATCGGCGACTGGCCTGCGATCCTGCACGGCGCGCCTCCTCGCTATGCCACATACACAAAGGTGGACTGCCGCTGGCCCGAACCGTTTCGAGTCGATGTCCTGAGCCGAAATGCTGCCGTCGTGACGGCGGTGCTCGATTGCGAGAAGGCGGATACTTCGGGGCAGGCCTGGCGCGAGGTGGTCGCGCGGACGGAAGTACTGGCGCACGAGGACGGGCGCTGGAAGATTGTAGCGGTACATGAGTCGATGAAACCGGGCAGCGGTGAACTCCGTTAGGCCGTCGCTGCCCCCTCGCTTGCGGAGAACCGTCGATGTTTCGCCTTACCCTCTGTCTGACCCTCGGCATTGCGGCCAGCGCCAGCGCGCAGACTCTGCCGGCACCGGCCACAGCTCAACGACTGGCTGATTCCCTGTCCCGGGCCTTCGTTGCCTCAGGGGGCGCCCCGAGCGTCGTGGTATCAGTGGTACGGGGCAAGGACACCCTGCTACTAGGCGGCTATGGAATGGCCGACCTGGAGAACCAGCTTCCCGCAACTGCCAAGTCTGTCTACCGGATCGGATCGGTAACCAAGCAGTTCACGGCGGCTGCCGTGATGCAGCTGGTGGAACAAGGCAAGGTCAAGCTGGACGATCCGATCGGGAAGCACCTCCCGACCCTGCCAGAGGCCTGGAAGCCGGCCACGGTACGGCAGCTCCTCAATCACACCTCCGGCATTCCGAGCTACACGGCCCTGGGTCAGGCCTGGCGGTCACGCTGGGGCGAGGACATGCCGACCGACACGATCGTGGCCCTGACCGCGGCGAAGCCGCTCGACTTTCCCATCGGCACGAAGTACGCATACAACAACAGCGGCTACGTGATCCTGGGCATGTTGATCGAGAAGGTCACGGGTCGCACCTGGGGCGAGGATCTCGAAGAGCGATTTTCGAAGCCGTTGGGATTGAGCGATACCCGAAACTGCCTGACGCAGGACATCATTCCGAACCGCGGCCAGGGCTACGAGCAGAAAAAGGAGGGCGGCTGGGTCAACTCACCATTCCTGTCGATGTCACAGCCCCACGCGGCCGGGGCGATGTGTTCGACGGCCAGCGACCTGATTCGCTGGAACCAGGCGCTGCACAACGGGAAAGTCGTGTCGGCCGAGTCGTATCGGCAGATGACGACGGCCGAGGGCGCCGCGAGTGAGGGCCGGCGGCAGTATGGGTTTGGCCTCGCAATCGACTCGATAGCCGGTCGAAAGGCCATATCCCACGGCGGTGGCATTCCGGGATTCATCACGGCCAACACCTGGATTCCGAGCGCCGAGCTTTCTGTGACGGTGATCTCCAACTCCGGCAGTGCCCGGAGCGGCGAACTGCTTCGCCAACTGGTTCATGCGGCGCTGGGCGTGCCGCTCGAGCAGCGCAATCTGACGCCCTGACGCAAGCGGTACAGCACGACGGGCCTCGGGCGCAGCTGCGTCCGAGGCCCGTCGTTGCATGATCACGTCGTGGCGTCGCGACCGACTCGATACCACGATGCGGATCTGTCCGTCAGCCGGGCTCCTGCTCCTCCGGCGACTTGTTCTCCCAGAGGGCAAAGACGTTGCCTTCCGGGTCGCTGACCATCGCCATGATGCCCCATGCCATCTGGGTCGGCTCCGTCAGGAACTTGACCCCCTTGGCGTGCAGGTCGCCGCAGAAATGCAGCAAACCTTCCACCTCCAGCGTAACGCCGGTGTGTCGCCCGACGAGCTTCTTGGCGTCCGGATGGTTGGCCGGATGGACGCTCAAGTGCGGCGGCACCTCGAGGAACTCCGCACCAAACGAGCCCGCCTTGTGCACCGGGAGCTTGAGCACATCGCGATAAAAGGTCAGGGCGGGTTCCAGATCGTTGACGAAGACCGCGATCGAGTGCATGCGCTGAATCATGAGGATATCGAACGAAAGGCGTTGGCGTAATTTCGGCGCATCCGGACAAGGCCGGGGCGCTCGAGCGGGGTGTCACCGAACCGTGCTGTGAACTCTGCTTCGTCCATCCGCTCGAAGAAGGCCGGATCATCGGTCGCTATTGCGCCTCGATCCTGATAGGCCGGATCATCGGTCGGGGTCGCGAACCGAACGTTCCAGGGGCAGACCTCGTTGCAGATGTCGCAACCGAAGGCCCATCCTGCGAGCTGGTCGACGAGGGGTTCCGGGATCTCAGCTTTGTACTCGATCGTCAGGTAGGCGATGCACTTGTTGGCGTCGAGCACGCCGGGCTCTGCGAATGCGTCGGTCGGACAGGCTTCGAGGCATCGGGTACAACTGCCGCAGTGATCGGTCGCGAACGGCGGGTCCGGCTCGAGCGGCAGGTCCGTCAGCAGCGAGCCAATGAAGAAGAAGGATCCGACGCCAGGCCGCAGCAGCATCGCGTTCTTGCCGATCCAGCCGAGCCCGGCCCGCACGGCAAGTTCGCGCTCGGGCACGGGCCCGCTGTCGGCATACGAATGGGCGATAGTGGCTCCGCGTGTCGTCAGCCAGGCACCGAGTTGATCGATCCGGGCCCGGAAGTGACGGTGATAGTCCCGTCCTCGAGCGTAGCGGGCAATCCGGACCTGCCTGCTGTGCGCCGGCGGATCCTCGAGGTAGTAGTTCTCGAGCACGACGACCGCCCGAACTGCCCCGGGCACGATCTCGGCCGGTCGCTTGCGTTTCTTGGCCTGGCGGTTGAGGTATCGCATGGTGCCGCCGTAGCCCTTTGCCAGCCACGCATCGAACAGCTGACCGTGCGTATTGGGATCGAGCGTGGCAACGCCACACGCCACGAAACCGAGTCGCTCGGCTTCCTGGGCAAGGTCGCTGCGCAGACTCACGAGCCGTCCCGCTTCGGGCGTTCCAGGAGGGCCCCCGGTTGCCAGACACCGGTGATCAGGCGGGCGCCGCGCTGGAAGGTGATGAACGACCAGGCCCACTCGAAGAGGACCAGGACCCGATTCCGGAAGCCGATCAGGAAGAAGATGTGGACGAAGATCCAGAGCAGCCACGCGACGAACCCGTCGGTTTTGAATCGCCCGATGTCCGCCACGGCCCTGCCCCGCCCGATCACGGCGAGTTGCCCCTTGTCCCAGTACCGAAACGGGGCCCTCGGCTTGTTGGCCAGGTCCGCAAGAATGGTGCGCCCGGCGTACTGGCCCATCTGGATCGCCGCCGGACACACGGCGGGCACCGGAGCCCTGCCGTGCAGGTGCGCAGCGGCATCACCGAGAACGAAGACGTTCGCATCGCCGGGGATGCTGCAATCCGCTTCGACGACCACCCGCCCCTGCCGATCGAGCGGCACATCCAGATCCTGGAGGATGGGGCTGGCTTGATTGCCGGCGGCCCAGAGCACTGTCTCGGCCGGGATCCGCCAGTCAGCGGCGGTCACGAAACCGGGCTCGATGGCGGTGACGAACGTCTCGGTGCGCACATCGACCCCCATCTCGCGGAGGGTTTCCTTGGCCTTCTGGCTCAAGGCCTCCGGGTACGAGGGCAGCAGGCGAGGCCCGCCTTCAAGCAGCATCACGGTGGCGTCGCGAGGATCGATTCGCCGGAAATCGCGGCGCAAGGCGAAGCGACGGATTTCCGCCAGTGTACCGGCCAGTTCCACACCGGTCGGTCCGCCGCCGACCACCACGAAGGTGAGCTGCTTCTGCCGAGCAACTGGATCGGCTTCACGTTCGGCCCGCTCGAAGGCCAGGAGGATCCGGCGACGCACTTCGAGGGCGTCGTCCAGGTCCTTGATGCCCGGAGCAAGCGCTTCCCATTCCGGGCGCCCGAAGTACGAGTGGCGAGCGCCGGTTGCGATGGCCAGGTAGTCGAACGGGATGATGCTGCCGTCGGCGAGGGTGACCGCTCGTGCCGCCCGATCGATGGCAGAAGCCTCACCGAGCAGGACCTCGATGTTTCCGGCGCGGCGGAGAATCGACCGGATCGGCGAGGCAATGTCGCCGGGGGAGAGTGCCGCCGTCGCGATCTGGTACAGCATCGGCTGGAACAGGTGGTGATTGGTGCGATCGATCAGCGTCACGTCGACCGGCCGCCCCGCCAGTTCCTTGGCAAGGTAGAGGCCAGCGAACCCGCCACCGAGCACCACGACACGCGGCCGACTCACAGCCGCATGGTCTCCCGGCGCCAGCGCGCAAAGCGGATGATATCATCGATCGGGGGGACGGCGTCCTCGCTGCCGTAGGCGGTATACATCCGCCACCGGAGGTAGGCCGGATCAGGCACCGGCAGGAATGGTGCGACGCGCCACCAGGAGCGGCGGCGAAAGGCCCAACCCATCCGAATCAAGTCGAACGCGAGCCGTGGATTGATCAGGGCTCGGCCGACCAGACCGAGGGTCAACCCGGCCCAGGTACGGGGCGTTGCCCCTTCGCCAGCGTGAGAATCTGCCATGCTGCCCCAAATATACGTCTGCCAGCGCTGGACCCTCCCGGCGGTCGCGGGCAGGAGACACACCTACCCGAATCGGAGCGCCATCGACCCAATGGCGATGAGGCACGCCGCTGCGATACGGGCCGACCCGACAGGTTCCTTGAGCACCCACACAGAGATCATCATTGCGAACAGGATCGAGCTCTCGCGCAGGGCGGCGACGACGGGAACGGAAGCGCGTGTCATTGCCCAGAGAGCAAGCCCATACGAGGCAAGCGTTCCGACTCCACCGATCACGCCGAGCTGCCAGTGGCGGGCGGCGTACGCGGCGAACACCGCACGACGAGTGAGCAGCGCCCAGGCCGCGAACGGAACTCCCGTCAACAGACAGAGCCACAGCGTATACGCAGCAGGAGTCTCGGACCGCCTCACCCCGGCTCCGTCGATCAGGGTGTAACCGGCGATCACGACGGCGTTGAACAGGGCGAGCCAGACGCCTCGTGCGTCGCCCCCGCGCCGCACCCCGCCCGTCATGCCGAGGACGCCGGCACAGATCAGGGCGATGCCGAGCCCGGCAGCGATCGAGAGCGACTCCCCCAGTCCGATAACCGTCACACACGTGACCACGAGAGGTGCCAGACCCCGCATCAGCGGGTAGGCCAGGCTCATGTCCGCAATCTGATAGGTGCGCGCAACCAGCACGAAGAAAGCAACCTGGAAGAATACGGACGCGCCCAGGAACGGCCAGCTCGCTCGGGCCGGAATCGGCAGAAATGGCAGGACAACCACCGCGATGAGCGCAGCCGCGACGGTCACGAGTGCCGTGGTCAGCTGTTTATCGGGGGCGCCTTTGACGACGGCATTCCAGGTCGCGTTCAGGGCGGCGGCGGCGAGGACGACGGCAAACACCGAGATCGACATGGCGGCCCACAACCCCGCTGAAATGGTGAGCCGACGCCTGGAATCGGCTTGACGCGAGGCAATCGTAACCCATCTGCCGGCTCCACGGCCAGCCCTTCCTGGGCTGATGCGGACCACCCCCACAACAGCCTGCCCGCTCCTCTAGCCTCACGCGCCGGTTGGAGGTATCCTCAGTGAACACACCGACGTGCCCCAGTCTGTCCAGTTTGCACCATCTGTCCGGGAACTGAATCGCAATGGGATTGGCCACCATTCCCCTGCCGAGACGCCGGTTCGGGGAGACCTTGCGACGCGACCGCTGGTGGGTCGAGCCGCTCATCGTTCTTGTGGTTCTGACGGCCTTCGTCATCTACGCGACGTGGGCCGCTTTCCAGAACGCGCACTACACTCACGGTCCGTATCTCTCGCCCTTCTACGCACCGGAGGTATTCGGCGACTCGCCGCATTCATGGTTCGGGCCCAAGCCGGGGTGGTGGCCAGCATGGCTGCCGTTTTCGCCCGCGCTGATCATCCTTCCGTTTCCCGGCCTGTTTCGCCTCACCTGCTACTACTACCGCGGTTCCTACTACAAGGCCTTCTGGGCCGATCCGCCGGCGTGCACGGTCGGTGAGCCGCGAAAAACCTATTGGGGTGAGCGCAGCTTTCCGCTGATTCTCCAGAACATCCACCGCTACTTCATGATCATTGCCCTGATCTTTCTCGGCCTCTTGAGCTACGATGCCGTGAAAGGCTTCTGGTTCGCCGACGGATCAGGCGGCAACAGCTTCGGCATCGGGATCGGCAGCCTGATCCTGGTTGTCAACGTGATCGCCCTCGGTGGGTATACCCTCGGATGCCACTCGCTCCGTCACGTCGTGGGTGGCTTCCAGCGCCAGTTTTCCAGGCGACCCCTCTTCAAGACCCCGTATGCCTGTGTCTCCTGCTTCAACCGGGCCCATCACCGCTGGGCCTGGGTCAGCCTGATCACCGTGGCGTTTTCGGACCTCTACATCCGGCTCTGCTCGATGGGCATCTGGACCGACTACCGGATTCTCTGAATGTCCTATCAGACTTTCGATCATGACGTGCTGGTCATCGGGGCCGGGGGCGCGGGACTCCGCGCCGCGATCGAGGCCGCCGGCGCCGGGGTTTCGGTTGGCCTGATCTGCAAGTCGCTGCTCGGCAAGGCACACACGGTCATGGCCGAAGGCGGCATGGCCGCGGCAATGGGCAACGTGGACGACCGCGACAACTGGCAGGTCCACTTTACCGACACCCTGCGCGGCGGCCAGTACGTCAACAACTGGCGGATGGCCGAACTGCATGCCAAGGAAGCACCGGCCCGGGTCCGCGAGTTGGAGGCATGGGGGGCGCTCTTCGATCGCACCAAGGACGGGCGTATCCTGCAGCGTAATTTCGGAGGCCACCGGTATCCGCGTCTGGCCCACGTGGGCGACCGAACCGGTCTCGAGATGATCCGCACCTTGCAGGACCACGGCATCCATCAGGGTATCGACGTGCAGATGGAAGTCACCATCGTGAGCCTGTTCCGCCAGCAGGGGCGAATTGCGGGTGCGTTAGGCTACGACCGCCAGCAGGGCGAGTTCCGTCTCTATCGGGCGCCCGCCGTCGTCCTCGCGACGGGGGGTGTCGGGCGGGCCTACCAGATCACGAGCAACAGCTGGGAGTACAGCGGTGATGGTCAGGCCCTTGCCTACCAGGCCGGCGCGGCCTTGCTCGACATGGAGTTCGTGCAGTTCCATCCGACCGGGATGATCTGGCCGCCCTCGGTCAAGGGCATTCTCGTGACCGAAGGCGTGCGCGGCGAAGGCGGGGTGCTGCTCAACAACCAGGGCAAGCGGTTCATGTTCGACGACATCCCGGAGAACTACCACGCCCAGACGGCCGACACGCCCGAGGAGGGGTGGCGCTATACCCAGGGCGACAAGAACGCTCGCCGCCCGCCCGAACTCCTGACCCGCGACCATGTGGCGCGCTGCATCGTCCGGGAGGTGCGGGAAGGTCGCGGCAGCCCGCACGGCGGCGTCTTCCTCGACATCCAGTGGATCAAGGAGCGCCTGCCTAACGCGGCCGAGCATATTCGGAAGAAGCTGCCCAGCATGTACCACCAGTTCAAGCAGCTGGCCGGCATCGACATTACCAGGGAGCCGATGGAAATCGGCCCGACGACCCACTACGTCATGGGCGGCGTGCTGGTCGACGGCGACAGCCAGATGACCACGGTGCCCGGCCTTTTTGCCGCCGGAGAAGCAGCCGCCGGTCTCCACGGCGCCAACCGGCTCGGCGGTAACTCGCTCTCCGACCTGCTGGTCTTCGGCAAGCGGGCGGGCGAGTACGCGGCGCGCTATGCCCGGGAACAGGCTTCGGTTGCTCCGGATGCCGGCGAGGTCGAGGAGCGGATCCGCGAGGCCCTGGCGCCGTTCGACCGCAGCACGGGCGAGAGTCCGTACAAAGTACAGCAGGACCTTCAGGTCATGATGCAGTCCCTCGTGGGAATCGTTCGGCGCGAGGAGGAAATGCTCCGCGCCGTGGACGAGCTGGCGCGGCTCAAGGATCGGGCGGCCGCGGTCGGCGTGCCGGGCGGGCGGGCCTACAACCCTGGGTGGCATACCGCGATCGACCTCAAGAATCTGCTGACCGTGTCGGAAGCGATCGTCCTGTCCGCGCTGGCCCGGAAAGAAAGCCGAGGCGGCCATTTCCGGGACGACTTCCCCGAGAAGCAGGCCGAGTTCGGCAAGCTCAACCATGTCATCACGCAGGCCGCGGACGGGGGCATGAGCCTGGAGCGGCGACCGGTCGCCCCGATGCCTGCTGAGCTGGCAGAGCTGGTCGAGACCTACAAGTAGCCCCGAGCTCCGCCCGAACGGCGAGAGAGGAAGCCACAGGTATGGCAACGGCAACGTTTTCGATCTGGCGAGGAGAATCCGGCACCGGCGAATTGGTGGACTATACCACCGAGGTGTCCGGCGGGATGGTGGTGCTCGACGCGGTCCACCAGATCCAGGCCGATCAGGCAACCGACCTGGCCTGCCGCTGGAACTGCAAGGCGGGCAAGTGCGGCTCCTGTTCCGCTGAAATCAACGGCCAGCCCAAGCTGATGTGTATGACACGCCTGGATCAGCTCGACTTGAGCGAACCGGTGACCGTCGAGCCGATCCGCGCCTTTCCGCACTTGCGGGATCTCGTGACGGATGTAAGCTGGAACTTCGAGGTCAAGAAGAAAATCCCCAGGTTGGCGCCGCGCGCACCGGATGCGCCCGACGGCACCTGGCGGATGTGGCAGGAGGATGTCGACCGGCCGCAGGAGTTCCGGAAATGCATCGAGTGCTTCCTGTGCCAGGATGTCTGCCACGTGCTCCGAGATCACCAGCTGCACGACGAGTTCATCGGGCCGCGTTTCCTGCTATACACGGCCGGCCTCGAAATGAACCCGATCGACACCGGAGACCGTCTCGAGGCCCTGCGCACCCTGCATGGGATCGGGTACTGCAACATCACCAAGTGCTGTACCAAGGTCTGTCCAGAGGAAATCAAGATCACCGATAACGCGATCATTCCGCTCAAAGAGCGGGTCATCGACGAGGCGTTCGACCCGATCGCCAAACTGATCGGGCTGTTCCGGGGGAAGGACGCGTCCAGCTGAAGGAGGCTCTGATGATCGAACTCAAACCGATGACGCCGGGCGGGGTCGGCGCCGCGTTGGCAAAAGCGGAGCGATATCGTCTGCTGAGCGAGCCCGATGCCGCGGAAAGCATCTGTCTCGACGTCCTTGCCATCGAGCCGAGCAATCAGAAAGCCCTGGTGATGCTGCTGCTGGCTCGGACCGACCTGATTGCGCAGGGCATTGCCGGCGGTCTGGGGCGTGCCCGCGAGGTCCTGCCCCAACTGACGAGCGAGTACGAGCGCGCCTACTACGCCGGCATCATCTGCGAACGCCGAGGCCATGCCCAACGGATGAGTCCGAGTCTCACTGCGGCGAGCCTGGCTGCCGACTGGTACCGCGAGGCCATGGACTGGTACGAGAAGGCCGAGCGGCTCCGGCCGGCCGGAAACGACGACGCCGTGATCCGCTGGAACAGCTGCGCCCGGATTCTGAATGCCCACCCCGAGCTCGCCTCCCGGTCCGACGAACCGGCTGAAGTCATGCTCGACGATTGATGGGAGATCATGCCAATGACCGCCTCACCTCCTGCCTTCACAGCCGCCAGCCTCACTGCCCTTCGGGTTGTGGCAGGGCTGGCTTTCGCTTCGCATGGTGCGCAGAAATTGCTGGGCTGGTTCGGCGGCGTCGGGCCCGACGGCGGCACTGCGGAGCTGATGAGTCGCTATGGCATTGCCGGGGTTATCGAACTGGCGGGAGGCCTGCTGATCGCGGCGGGGTTGTTCACCCGTCCGACGGCCTTCATCGCCTCAGGACAGATGGCGGTGGCCTATTTCTGGATCCACTGGGGCTTTGGCAGCAACAGTATTTGGTGGTGGGCCAACCGCGGCGAGCTGGCCATGTTGTTTTGCTTTATCTGGCTCTTCTTCGCGGCGCGAGGCGCCGGCCCGCACAGCCTGGATGCCAGGATGTCGCGAGGACAGGCGACGTCGTGACAATCCTGTAATCGAAGCGGCGCTCGAGCAACCCGAGCGCCGCTTCGAAGGCACCTTCAGGCCGGCACCGGCGTGGCCGGATAACCGGCTTCCTTCACCGCGGCCACGATGGCCGCCTCGCTGGTTACCGCCGGGTCGAACTCGACCTCGGCACGGCCAATTCCCACCGACTTGGTGACGACCCCAGCCTGATCTGCCAGACTGCGATTGACCGCGTTGAGGCAGTGACCGCAGGACATGCCTTCGATATGCAGCGTCAGTAGCGTCATCCAGCAAAGAAAATCACGGATACCTGTCCCGGGCAAGCCACGGCAGGATGCTGCAGACGCCCCCGAGTCCACCGTGTACCACTACCCTAAACTATTTTGCAGCAACATGTTACAATCCGGGCCATGAGGCATGGGTCCTGCAGCACCCGCAAACGGCCATGAGCAACGATCCGACCCCCTCCGCGGGAACTCTCCTGGTTCCCGTCCTCGACCTGACTGCCGGCACCCCGGACCCGGTGGCGGTCGCGTCGTGGCACATGGCGCTGTCCAATCTCGTGGCCGCCGAGATCCCGCATCAGCTCTTTGGACTCTGGGTCTTTCCCGAGCGCGGTGGAGCCATTCTGCTCGGACCTGACGCGCTGGCGCAGGACCGACTGGCCGTACCGTTGCCCGACCCGCATTTGACCCAGGATCAGCTGTTTGAACTCGAGAGCACGCTCAGGCGGGCCAAGTACGCCAGTGCGGCGGCGGTGCCGGTCCGCTCCGGCGGGCGCGATGTCGGGCTGATCCTGGTGGGCACCTTCGACGCCGGCAGCTACGGGGCGCCCGCAGCCCGCCTGCTCCGCCAGCTGGCCGATCGACTGGCATCGTCGCTTGCTGCGCTTGGCGCGACCATGGTCGCGCCTGTGGAGCCGGTCGCGCCGGTCGAGGACGACCTCGTCTCCGCGCTGCTCGGCCTCGCCGGCGATGCCCCGACCGGACCGGAACTGGTCCGCCGACTGTCCGGTCTGCTGCACCCCCACCTGCCCCACGATCGACTCGAGATCCTGGCCTTTGCCAACGGCGCCAAGACGGCGGTGCCCCTGTCCGGGACGGGCGGACGCCGCCGCTGGGGTTCTCCCACGAACACCTGGCAGGACGTGGTCGCCTTGCTCAGCGAGTGCATGGGGTCGGCTCCGGCCGGCTCGATTGCGAACCTGGCGGCCGAAGCGCCGGGGCTCTCGCTGCCGGGCGGCAGCGGCGGCCCCAGTCGGATCGGCTCGGTGCTGGGCGCGCGGCTATCGCTCGGCGGTGAGGTCATCGGCATGATCGTGCTGGGGCATGCCGCTCAGTCGCTCTACCGCGATCGGGACGAAGCCCTGGCCCTCCAGGCCGCTCGCATCGTGGCGCCGCGAGTCGCAGCCTTCCGGCTCGAGTCCGAAGCCCAGGGCCTCCGCGGTCAGCTCGAGGTCCTTCAGGCCCCGTCACTGCCAGTGCTGCGCGCGGCGGAGGCGCTGGCGGCCACGGCACACCTTGGCGAGGCCCTGCACAAGTTCGCGGTCGAGGTGGCGGAGTTGATCCCCCACGAGGGTCTGCGGTTCGAGCTCCGGATCGCGGAGACCGAGTACGTCGAACTCAGCCCGGACGTGATCCGCCCGCTGCCCGACCTGCCGGTTCGTCAGATTGCGGAATCGGGAGCACGCAGCGTGCTCGAAGACGAGCGTCCGTGGACCCTGATACAGGGAACCGATCGTGAAGGACTCGCCGTTGCGCTGCGCGTGGCCGGGCGGGTCATTGGCGCACTGGTACTCGAAGCTGACCGCTTTACCGGAGCGCGCAATGCCGCCGCCGTGGCACAGCAGTTCGCGGCGGTGGCCGCTCCACACCTCGAACTGATCCGACGCGGCACGACCACCCGCTATTCGACCCTGACCCGGCGGAGCTGAGCGGTACGGTCAGGGATTGGCGGGGCGGATCTCGATTTCGTTGATCAGGGCGCGGCGCGGCAACTGCAACGCATCGACCACCGCCGCCGCCACATCCGCAGGGCGCAGGATCCGATCGAAGTTGGGCTTGAGGGTGTTCTGATCCCGGAGCAGCGCGGTATCGACACTGCCAGGGCAGACCGTCACCACCCTGATCCCATCCTTCCGCACTTCAGCCATCAGCGACCGACTGAAGCCGACCACGGCGTGCTTGGACGCGCTGTACGCCGCGCCATTGGAGAGGCCGTTCTTTCCGGCAAGGCTCGCCACGTTGACGATATCGCCCTGCTGCTTGGCGCGCATGCCGGGCAACACCGCTTTACACAGCAGAAACAGACTCCGCACGTTGACGGCAAAGGTCCGATCCCACTCCTCCAGCGAGAAGTCGTCGATGGGACCCAGGATGCCGATCCCGGCATTGTTGACGAGCACGTCGACCGGGCCGAGTTCACGCTCGGTGTGTTCGACCAGACGGGCAACGGCGGCAGGGTCGGAAACATCGGCCGCAAACCCCGTCGCCCGGTGACCATCGGCCGTCAGCTCGGCCAGGACCTCCCGGAGCCGGGATTCGGTTCGAGCCGTAATGGCCACGGAGTAGCCGCCCTGGCAGAGGGCTTCGGCGATGGCGCGTCCAATGCCTTCTGTGGCACCGGTGACGAGAGCGACGGGAGAGGTCATCCTCGAAATGTGAAACCGGCGGGGGCTCGAGAGAAGCCCCCGCCGGTTCCGAACTGCCGTCTGGGCTCCTGACTACTGAACCACGACGGAAACGGAGCAGGGCCCGAAATCCGTGTGCTGCTCCTCGATGTGGAACAGGGCAAAGCTGATGCTGGCCGTGCCCGGGGTTCCGCCACTCAGCGTCCCGCCAAAGGCGCCAGACCTGGTGAAGCGGCCTGCCGGCTCGACATTGAGGCGGAACTCGTTGGCATCCAAGGTGAGCAGGTCACCATCGTGGTCCAGGAAGGTCGCGGTGACCGTCGCGCCGGTGGTCGGGATGGTGACGGAGTTGACGGATGGTGTACAAGTCGCCCCGGTGAAGTTGACCGTGGTGCCGCCGATGACGACCCGCATGGTTTCCACTTCGGGTTCGTGATCATGATCGTCGTCATTTCCGCAGCCGGCGACAAACGCCAACCCGACCAACGCACTCGCGGCAAGGCCGCGACGAACCAACAACCCTATTCCCATGATACGCCTCCTTCAGGATCGAATGATCCGCCCCGTTCGGAACAGATCCGTGAGTACTCAGGTTTCAAAACGTGAAGCGATACAACAGACTGACGTTGCGCCCCGGTTGGGGCTCGATCTCTTTGATGCGCGACAGGTGGTCGTAGTACTCCGCATTGGTCAGGTTGTCGACCCGCAGCGTCAGGGTGTGAAACTGACCGCCGATCAGCAGGCGCACGCCCGCATGAAGCTCGCCGACCACGGCGCCGGCCGTTTCGCTTTCGAAGTCACCCAGGCGCGACTGGCGCGCCGTCCACCGTGCGCCAACGCCCGCGAAATACTGCGGCCGCTCATAGCGCAGTTCCGCATTCCCGAAGAACGGGGGGATCAGCGGCGGATATCCTGACGCTGCCACGAACGACGTGTCGGGCGGATCGAGGCTGATGATCGGAATCGGAGCGCGATCGGAGGTGAACCTGGCCGCGACATACGACATCGTCGTTTCGAAGACCAGCCGACGGGACAATCCGAGGCTGAAGGACCCTTCGAAGCCCTGAAAGACCGCAGCCTCGTTGGTGAACTGAAAGAGCGGGCGACCGCCTTGTCGCCCGATGACCGCACGACCTCGGCTCGACGGGAAGATGTAGTTGTCGAGCTGGTTGCGAAACGCGGCGACTTCGACCCGAACCGAGGCCCGGTCGAGTCGCACGAAGCCGTCGAGTCCGAGCCCGGTTTCCTCGACCAGGCGCGGATCACCGACGTCGTAGGAGTTGGCCGCCAGGTGCGGACCGTTGGAGTAGAGCTCGTTGAAATCCGGCGTCCGATACGCGCGGGCCACGCTCCCGCCGATGGCCAGTCCGCCGCCCAGGTCGTAGATGGCGCCAACCGACCCCGAGAAGGCGCCAAAGGACCGCGACACCGCCTCGACCTGCTCCCCTTCGATCTGAAAGACGGAGCGCTGGCGCGGATCGTAATGCGCAAAGTCGAATCGGAGCCCGCCCTGCAGCCGTAGCGGTCCGTCGCCGTACTCCTGCACGGCAAACGCCGACAGCGAATAGTCTGCCGTGGCCGGTGTGCGCAGTGTGCCGCCAGTTCGAATGAACCGATAGTGTCCGCCGATTCCGACCGCACCGCTGGTTGCCCCCAGCACCCCGCGGTGGCGCGCGGTCAGCGTGCCGTTCAGGAATGACTGGCGGAAGCGGGTCCCGACAGAGCCGTTCGACTCGTACTCGGTGTGGCGATAGAAGGTGCCGCCGATGTTGGCACGGATACTTTCCAGGCGGCCGTCGGTCGGATGCAGATCGATCGTCGAGCGGATGGTGTGGCGCTGCATCGCGACGTTGACGCCTTCCGGGTGTCCGCCAACGAAGCCACCTGGAATACCATAGTCGTTGTCGAAGTAGCGGTACGACACACCGGCATACCCGGTCGGCGCCACGTAGGATGCACCGCCGGAAAGATCAACGGTGGTGACACCAGTGTTGATGAGGCGACCCTTGGGCGTCCGGGTATCTCCGGCGCCGCGCACGGTTCCCTCGCCTCGGACCACCAGCGGGCCCAGGCTGGACACCGCGTAGCCGCCCAGCGTGGCGCCCCGATTGACCGAGCTGGCCTGCGCCGAAATGGCACCGTGAATCGCATCGGGGCGCGAAGCGGGCACATCTTCTCGAATCACGTTGACGACGCCGCCAAGCGCGCTCGAGCCGTAGAGCAGCGACATCGGCCCTCGAACGACTTCGATCCGCTGAGCAGTCAGCGGGTCGACCGTCACCGCATGATCGGCTGAGGTCGAGGCAAGGTCGCCGGGTCGGATCCCGTCCTGCAGCATGACGACACGATCACCACTCAAGCCGCGAATCACCGGCTGCGAAGTGGCCGGACCGAGGCCGGTCGCGGCCACCCCCGGTTCATGCCGGAGCGACCCGGCCACCGTGGCATCGAGCTGGCGATCGAGCGCTGCACCCGCCACCACGGACGTCGGGCTGACCACTTCACTGCGGGCTCGGGGGGCGATGGTACCCGTGGTGACGATCTCTTCAAGCCGCAGGACCGCCGGCGACAGCGTGACATCGAGCCGGACCGTATCACCGGGCGTGATGGTGACGGTGGTGAAGAACGCCTGATAGCCGATCGCCGTGATCGCCACCCTTTGCGTACCAACCGGCACCGCCGGCAGGATGAACGACCCGTCCGCATGGGTCGTTTCGCTCAGGTGCCGATCGAGCAGTCGGACCAACGCCGCCTGCAGGCCCCCACCACCAGCCGCGACAACCGTGCCCCTCAAGGCCCCGGTATTCGGGGTCTGAGAGACTAAGTCACCGCTGCCAACGAGCAGCAGGCTGCCGACGATCAACCACCGAGTTACAACCATTCCCAGCTTCCTCTGGACACCAGCAGCTGCAGCAACCGCGGCTACAGCATCTCAACGCAAAACGACGTGTCCAACGTCGAGACGTCAGGGCTCCGACCGTAGCGGCCGAAGCTATCTCATTCTGGAATCAGGAAACGGCTGGTGGTGCGCGGGGCCCGCTGGCGCCGAGCAAAATCGGCGAGGTAGGCAGATGGGTCTCTTCGAGTGGAACAACGCGGCTGGACGCAGCTTCGTGAGCCAGGGGCAGCAGAACGACCGCAAAGGTCGGCTGCACCGGAGTCGAACAGAGGGCACACCCGTCGTCGAGGTGGCCCCCGACCGGTGCCGTCGGCAGATCCGCCGCTGCCACGGACATACGTTCCTGATCCACGCCCCGGGCGAGATGCCACGCCGAAACCGCCAGCCCCGTTCCGAAGAACAGGAGCAGGGCAGCCGCCACCGGACTGGTGAACTGGCGAAGCCGCGCGACGGGGTTGAGGCAGAACCGCATGAAAATGACGATACCCCACTGATACAGGAAAATCAACGAGGGGCGTGATTAGTTTCCGCCCATGGCCACCGGCGAATTTCGCGTCAGAACAGGCGAGCACCGTCTCAGCACCGGCGAGTACCGAATCAATGCCGATGCCCGGATTCCGTTCATCATGGACCTGGCCCTGGCGCTGCAGGACGCCGGATATTCGACACACCGGCTGGAAGAAGCCCTGACTGCGATGAGCGATCGGCTGGGGCTCACCGGTCAGTACTTCGTGACGCCGACCTCGATCTTTGCCTCGTTCGGTTCGGGCATCACCCAGTCGACCTATATGATGCGCACAGCACCCCGGCCACAAAACCTGGGGCAGCTGGCCCGAGTCACGGCCGTCGCGCGGGGTGTGCTGTCAGGTGAGGTCGCGGTAGCCGAAGGCATGAAGCAGCTGATGGCCGTCTCGGTCGTGCCCGACCCAAAGCCCTTGACCATGATCATCGGCCACGGACTCGCCTCCGCGGCGGCCGCCCGATTCCTGGGCGGCGCTTGGCCGGAGATGGGGATGGCGGCGCTGGGCGGCCTCGGAATCGGGGCCCTGGCAACCACGGCGGCCCGCCTGCCGAATGTCGCACGGGTTTACGAGTTCCTGGCCGCCTTCCTCTGCTCGGCGGCCATGACGCTGCTTGGTGCGCTGATTGGCGGCTACTCGGTCTGGCTCGCCACGCTGGCCGGGTTGATCGTACTGATTCCCGGCCTGACCCTGACCACGGCCATTACCGAGCTGGCCACCTCGCATCTCACCGCCGGGACGACCCGGATGGCGGGCGCGTTCATGACGTTCATCGGCATCGGGTTCGGGGTTGCGCTCGGCCACAAGGTGGCGGTGCTGGCGGTCGGTCCGGTTGCGGCCGTGGTGCCTGGTGCGATGCCGGTCCTGGTCAACTGGCTGGCCCTGGGCGTCATCGCGATTGCATTCTCCCTGCTGCTGCGCGCCGACCGGGGCGACATCGGCTGGATCCTGTTGTCGGCGGTGCTCGCCTTCGTTTCGACGAGGCTGGGCGGGTCGATCCTCGGACCGGAAATGGGTGTCTTCCTGGGCGCCCTGGCTGTGGGACTGGGGAGCAACCTGTTCTATCGGATCACCCGGCGGCCCGCAGCGATTACGATGGTACCCGGACTCCTGACGCTGGTACCCGGAAGCATCGGATTCCGCAGCATCTCTGCGCTGCTCGACAGTCAGATCGTGGCGGGCATCGACACAGCGTTCAGCATGGTGCTGACCGCCGTGTCGCTGGTGGCCGGTCTGCTGACCTCGGCGGCGATCTATCCTGAAGAACGATTTGCGTAACGGGCCGGCATTCCTCATGGTACGGTCGGGCAATCCGATACTCGGGGGTATGAACCACACCGCTGCACGACTCGAGACCATCGAGCGCCGCCCCGCCCCGGGTCCTGCCCGATACCGCGTCATGCTGTCGCTCGCCGTCGTTGTCGCACTGACGGCCTGCCGCGCGCGCGGCGACGATCAGGACCTCGTGATTGCCGCGACCGGCGAACCGACGACCCTGCTGCCGCCGCTGGTCGCGGATGCCGCCGGCCGGGATGTCTCCGATCTCATCTACGAACCGCTCGCCTCGCTCAGCGTCGGTGGATCTCCCTACGACTCGACCGCCCTCGAGCCCGGCCTGGCTGCCAGCTGGAGCCGAGTCGACTCGGTAACCTGGCGGTTCTCACTGCGCCCGAACGCCAAATGGCATGACGGCACACCAGTCACCGCCGAGGACGTGGTCTTCTCGTTTGCCGCGTATACGGACACGAGCCTGGGCGCACCGGGAATCGCGCTCATGGATGCGCAGGTATCGTCAGACGGCCCGCGCGGTGTCCTGGTCCGGTTTCCCCGCCCGTCACCGGACCAGCTCTACGACGCTGCCACTACCATCCGCGTGCTACCCCGACACCTGTGGGGTTCGCTGCCGACAGGCAGCTGGGCAGGCGACTCCAGCCTGAGTCGACTGATCGGATCCGGCGCCTATCGGCTGGCTGAGTGGCGACGGGGCCAGTCCCTGATTCTCGAGCGGGTCCGCGGTACCAGCTTTCGGAGAATTGCCTGGCGCTATGCGGCCGATCAGGAGGCCGCCCTCAACCTGACCTTGTCGGGTGAAGCCGATCTGCTCGAGACCGTGACCAGTCCCTCCGCACGGCAGCGCGCCCGAGCCGCCACGAGCCTGCAACTGGTGGCATATCCTTCGGCGGTGTACGGCTTCCTGGGCTTTCGACTGGCTGACCCCGCGGGACGGGCTCACCCGGTGCTCACGGATCGAGGCGTTCGCCAGGCTCTGACACACGCGATCGACCGCCGAGCCCTGGTTGCAGCGGTCATCGGCGACGATGCCGTGGTCCCTCCCGGGCCACTCTCGCGCGCGGCCTGGATCTGGAACGACAGCATTCGCACCCTGGGCTACGACCTCGAACGAGCCGGCGCGCTCTTGGATGGGGCCGGCTGGACGCGTGGGGCGGACGGAATGCGGCGGCGGAGCCGTCAGCCTCTCACGATCGACATCCTGGTTCCCTCCACCAGTTCGGCCCGACGCCAGCTTGCCGAAGGCATCCAGCAGATGTGGCGACAGGCGGGGGTCAGGGCAACCATCACGGCCGTCGACTTTCCCATCTTCCAGGAACGGCTCGCCACCGGGCGATTCGAAGCGATGATCGGCGCCTGGCTCGACGAGCCCAAACCGACCGGGCTGGTCGACCAGTGGACCGCCGCCGGCATCGGTCGCCTCAACCACGGGCGCTACCAGAACCCGGCGTTCGATGGGCTCGTCGCGCGGGCGCTCGCCGCGGCAACGCCAGGCGCGAGTCGCGCACTCTGGCGGGAGGCGATGGACACGCTCAACCTCGACGCCCCCGCAGTCTTCCTCTACACCCCGACCAATGTGATGATCGCATCCGGTCGACTCCGCGACATCACGATCGATCCGTACTCCTGGCTGCATCGCGTTGCCAGCTGGACCAAAGGCCCCTGAAAACGATCGATCGACATCACTAAAATCGACCGGCATGATCCCGTAGGGCCATTCGGCCCTCTTGCCGAATCCGCGCCGCTGAATACTCTCCTCTCGTGCTTGCTTGGGGGAGCCATGTTTACGCACGAACTGACGTATCTCGAGCCGCCGTACGCCGACGATGTTCCCTTGCTGGGCAAGCCGGCCGCACCGGGATCGATTGCCGTGGTCAGGATCGCGACGGGCCACGCCGGCAGCCGGGGCCCTTCACTGGTCGACGTCCTCGAACGGACGCCGTGGGCGGTACCCTGCCTCGTCCTGGCGCCGGCTTCCATCTCGGCTGGCCTGCTCCAGCACCTGTTCGCCTTACCGGGACAGCCCGCCTTCCTGACCGTGACCGAACCGATGGCGCCGATCCCGCCCGCGGTGCTGCTCGCGGCGGCACGCGGTCGGCCGGCTCCGACACCCTCGTTTCTGGCGAGCTATGCCGTCCGACGCACCGGTTCCGTCCGGCTCGGCCAGACCTTGAGCCAGATCTGGGGCCCGGCCCATGGCATCCCGTCGTCGACACCCGACCGGACTCTGCGCTACCAGCTGCACCAGCTCGGCGACCTGGGGCGATACGACTGGACCTGCATCGAGCGCCTGGTGCGCATAAAGGGACAGCCTCACAACTGGTCGGTCGAGCGGCAGGCGCAGTTTGCCGGCACCGAGGCGCGGACGATGCGCAGCTGGGTATCCCGCTATCTCGGGGTTTCGCTCAAGACCTACCGGAGTCTGGTTGGGTGGGAGTGGATCATGGAGCTGACGCTCAGGCGGGGCGGGTTCCAGCTGGTCACACCCCAGCCTGGCCTGGCGCCACTCCACCGCGCCATGGCGATGAGCGCCTGAGGAGATCGACGGACGGACCTCCGCGGCTCCGCCGTCAGAGATCTCGCCGCTGGACGGACCGCACCGCGCCTTCGATCAGCAGGCCCGCCAGCACCAGCGCGATCACGGCACCAAGGGCCGTTGGTCCGCCCGCCTTGCCGTTCAGCACCGGCTGCCAGATCTGGACGGCCGGCCAGCCAAACAGCGCCGCGAACATCACCCCCATGGTAGCGTAGACCTGCCAGAGCTGGTCCAGCCAGGCCGAGCACAGGGTGGACAGTCCAAACCCGACAGCCGCAACCGACCAGACCGCCATACCATAGCCCAGGTACGCACCAGCAGGCACCGTTGCGCCAACACCAGGGGCAAAGAGCCGATAGGCCAGCAAGGTCAAACCGACCAGCGCCGTCATGCCAAGCAATCCGACCGCCACCCTGGTCAGTACCAGGCGACGGCGGGTAATCGGCAAGGAGAGCGTGAACAGCATGGACGGGTCGATCGCCACCAGCGGTCGGTAGGAGGTTCGAGTCCCGAGGCCGGTGCCCGCTACGATGATCGCGTTGACGACCGCTCCGAGTGGAACCGCGCCACCGAGCAGCCCGTGCCAGGCCTCCGCCGGGCTGTCCAGTAGAAGCGACGCGATCCCGATGTCGAGCACGAGCATCAGGACGATCCACCAGCGCGTCTCGACCCAGGCTTTACGCCACATCGGCCCTCCGGGTCAGGCCGAGAAACAGGTCGCGGAGGGTCACCGGGAGGGTTTCGATCGAGGCCGCCCCGGCGTAGCGGCGGGCCCGATCGATCACCAGCTCCGCGCTGCCATCGACGAGCAGCGTTACCACCCGCCCCGACTGATCGACCGCGAGCACCCCGGGTTCCGAGCGGAGCCCGGCAACGGCCGAGCTCTCGCCGTCGAGCACGATGCGCACTCGGCGGACCCGCATTCGCAGGTCATCGAGCCCCGCTTCGAGGCGCGCCTGGCCGCGATCGACGATGACGACCCGGTCGGCCACCCGCTCGACCTCCGCCAACTGATGCGACGATACCAGTACGGTCAGACCGTCCTGCGCCACCAGACCGATCAGTGTCTCGAGCACCAGTTCCGCAGCCACCGGGTCGAGGCCGTCAGTCGGCTCATCCAGCACCAGCAGGTCGGCGCCTCGACAGCAGGCAAGCAGCAGCGACAGCTTGGTGCGCATACCCTTGGAGAGGGTGGACACCTTGGCGTCGGGACGCAGGGCAAAACTGCCCCGCAGCTGCCGTTCGAGATCAGGCCGCCACGAGGGATACAGTCCCCGGGTCAGGCGGATCATCTGATCGACCGAAAAGTGCGGGTAGAGATCCTTGGTTTCACTGACGTACCCGGTCCGCTGCCGAATCCGGACGCTCTCAGCCTCGACGTCGATCCGATGCCCGAAGACATGACCCGTGCCCCCGTCCGGTCGGGCCATCCCGAGCAACAGTTTGAGTGCCGTGGTTTTGCCCGCACCGTTGGGACCGAGCAAGCCGGTCACGCTGCCGCGAGGCACCGTCAGGGACAATCCGTCGAGAGCCTGGATCGGGCCGTGACGCTTGGTGAGATCGCGCAGCACCACCGTGTCGGCGTCACTCACGATGGTCGCCCGATGGATGGACCGCCGGATGATGGGGACTCTGGCGATTGAGCTCACTCTCGAGGATCCGCCGCAACTCGGCGTCCGTCACGCCGGAGCTGCGCAGCTGGTCGACCAGGGCTCGGACCTGTTCGCTGGCCTCCGAGAGCAGGACAACCCGATCACGCTGAACCGGGGTCTGTGCTACGAAGGCACCCGCACCATGCCGCAGCTCGATCCAGCCGGCGTGTTCGAGCTCGCGGTAGGCCTTGGCCACCGTATTCGGATTGATCACCAGGTCCTCAGCCACTCGGCGCATGCCGGGGAGTTGATCGCCGGGAGCGAGGAGGCCGGTGGCAACAGCGTGCTTGACCTGCTCGATCAGCTGCAGGTACACCGGCACACCGGATGAAGGATTCGGTGGAGTGAACACTTGACTAGTGTACTAGTACTGTAGTACTCTTGTCAAGACTTCTGACGCGAGCTTCTCCGAGCATATGGGCGCATTCCCTGGTCGTTCCGGGATCCTGACCGGCCTGATAATCGTTCCGCAAATAATTGTAGCACAACAAGTTACAAGGACGCCAGTCGACGCCGTCGTGCCCCTCCTTCCCGCCGCGGTTACCGCACTCGGCCGGACCCATTGGGTCTACGAACTGCACCTGACCAATCAGGGCGCCACCCCCCTCGTTCTCAATGAGGTCGGAATCGAGAACAGCTCTGGTGCGGTACTCGATCGCTGGGCCGATGCCGCCCTGTCAGCCCGGTTTCTCGTCACCGGCCCGCCCGGACCTCGCGCAGCAAGCGCGACGATTCCCGCCGGACGGCGGGGCGTCGTCTTCGTCTGGCTCTCGCCGAAAGAGGCCGCCTCCACCGGCACCACCCTGGTACATCGGCTGGTGTTCTCCTCCGAAGCTGGCACGGCTCGCGATACGCTGGTGCTGCCGGGCGTGCCGCTGCCCGACGAAAAGGCCGAGCGGATTGCCTCACCGGTGCGCGGCGGGCCGTGGGTTACGTTGCGCGGCCCGTCCAACACGTCCGGACATCGGACCGGCCTGGTCACGGTTGGCGGGGCCACCCGCGTACCGCAACGGTTCGCGATCGACTATGCCAAGCTCGGGCCCGATGGCCGCATGTTCGGCGCCGACTCGACCCGCAACGAATCGTGGTACGGCTATGCCGACTCGATATTATCCGCGACCGATGGTGAGGTCGTGCTGGTTCGGGACGGCATCGGCGACAATGTGCCCCTGTCCGGACGGATGGCGACCGCCATCGACGCAATCACGGCTCCGGGCAACCTGGTCTCGATTCGAACCGGCAACGGCCACTACGCCAGCTACAGTCACATCAAGGCCGGCTCGATCCAGGTCAAACCCGGCGACCGAGTTACCCGCGGTCAGTTCCTCGGCCTGATCGGCAATTCGGGTAACAGTGGCGGCCCGCACCTGCATTTCCAGATCTCGGCTGCTGCGGAGGTGCTCTTCGGAGAAGGATTGCCCTTCGTGTTCGAGGAGTTCCGCCTGCTGGGTCGGATCCCATCCATGGGGAGCGCGGTGGCCGGGCAGCCTTGGACGCCGAACGCCGCGCAGCCGGCCCGCGATGTCCGGGGGGAAATACCGCTCGAGAACATGGTGATCTCTATTCCTGCAGCTCCGCGACGGTAGTCAACGCAAGGGCGCCCGGACTGACTCAGCCCGGGCGCCGCACCTCGATTTGCTTACGGATCCGTCGCAGCAGACCTCGAGCTACCAGTCGACCACCTGCCCCACACCACGCCGCTCAGCCTCGTGCAGGATGTGATCGGCCGAGACGAGATCCTCAGCCACCATGCCGAGTGACTTGAAGAGGGTGATCTCCTCGTCGCTGGAACGCCCGGCCACCTTACCCGTCAGCACGTCGCCGATGGTGCCACGAATGTGGTCGTCGGTAATGGCGCCAGCTGCCTTGGCGCGCCGGATATCGCCGCCGAGCGCCAGGGCGCTGTCCTTGAAGTCGACGTACAGATGGGTCCGCGCCACGGTCTCGACGTCGATTTCCGCGGTCGTCGGCACACTCGAGCCCACCACGTTGAGGTGCTGGCCCGGTCGGAGCCAAGCCGCTTCGTAGTAGGGCTCTTTGGCCGCGGTCGTGGTGCACAGCACGTCCGCACCTACCGCTGCTTCCTCCGCCGTCTTGACCGGCACGATTTCCAGGCTGTGGTGCTTCGCCTGCTCGGCGCAGAAGGCTCGGGTCCGCTCGAAGTCACGACCCCAGACCAGGGCCCGCTCGAACCTGCGGACCTGGGTCACCGCCTCGAGGTGGGTATGCGCCTGCTCGCCGTAGCCGAAGATGGCCAGCGTCTTGACGTCCTTCCGGGCCAGCGCATCGGTGGCCACGGCCGTCGCGGCGGCGGTACGGATCGCGGTAATCTCGCGGCCATCGAGAATCGCCTTGGGAGCGCCGTGCTCGGTCTCGAACAGCATCACGAAACCCTGATGCGACCCGAAGTTGGTGCCGAAGTTCCCCGGAAAGACCGACATCACCTTGATGCCGAGCCATTCTGGTTTGGCGGTGTAGCCGGGCATCATGCTCAGGAGCCCCTTCTGGCTCGGAATGAACATGGCCTGACGAATCGGCTGAATCGTGTCGCCGGTGGCAACGAGACTCATGGCCTGGCGCATCGCATCGATGCACGCGCCCATCGGCAGCAGCTCGCGGACGGCGCCCGCGTTGAGAAGTCTGATCTGCATTATCTATCCTGTGGAATTGACGTCAGGGCAAAAAAATATGCGGCGGCCCCCGGCACCAGGCCGAGGACCGCCGCGGGTCACGGCAGGCTCAGGCCGACTTGCGCTTCCGGGTCGTTTTGGCCTTGATCGGTCGCGGCAGATCGAAGTCCGGGTTGAAGAGGTACTCGGGATCGATCTTCCGAACCGGGACAGCCGCATGTTCCGGCTGCTTGTAGACGAAGCGATCGCCGCGGAAGTTGCGGAGCACGATTTCGTCCTGGGCAAAATCCTCGACATAGTTGGGGAGCAGCGGAATCTTGCCGCCGCCGCCCGGGGCATCGATCACGAAGTGCGGGCTGGCAAGACCACTGGTCCAGCCGCGAAGTGCCTTCATGATCCGGAGCCCGGTTTCCACCGAGGTCCGGAAGTGCTCGCCCCCGGCCACCTGGTCGGCCATGTAGATGTAGTAGGGCCGAACCCGCGCAGCCAGCAGCTTCTGCATCAGGCGCACCATCACCTCGGGCGTGTCATTGACCCCCTTGAGCAGCACGGTCTGGCAGCCGAGCGGAATGCCGGCGTCGGCGAGCATGCCGAGCCCGCGGATCGCGGCTGGAGTCAGCTCGTCGGGATGGTTGAAGTGCGTATTGATGAAGAGGGGGTGGAACTTGTGCAGCGTGCTGCAGAGTTCCGGGGTAATCCGCTCCGGCATGTGGCAGGGAATCCGGCTCCCGATCCGAATGATTTCGAGATGCGGAATGGCCCGGAGCCGAGTCAGGATTGCCTCGAGCCGCCGCTCCGAGAGCATCAGCGGATCGCCGCCGGACATAATGACATCGCGGATCTCGGTGTGCTGCTCGAGATACTGGAAGGCGCTCTCGAACTGCGTCAGTGGAATCTTCTCGGGGTCGCCCACCTTCCGGCGCCGAGTGCAGAAGCGGCAATAGCTGGCGCAGACCGGCGAAACCAGGAACAGCGCGCGATCCGGGTAGCGGTGCGTGATGTTCGGAACCGGGCTGTCGGCGTCCTCATTGAGCGAGTCGACGATGCCGTCCTGCACATCGAGCTCGGCCATCGTCGGCACGTACTGACGCCAGATCGGATCGCCGGGTTCCTGGATCAGGTCGACCATGGCCGGAGAAATCCGGAACTCGAAGTTGTCGACCGCCTGCTTGAGCCGTTCGATCTGCTCGACGTGCTCTGACCCGAACCGCTCGGCCAGCTTGTCGAGGCTTGCGATCGACCGCGTTTTGAGATTCTCCTGCCACGTTGCCATTCAGTGTCTCCTCACCTGCGGACGTCCCGGGCATACTGCACGAGGTCATCTCCGGGTGCAAAGTGATCCGGGACCCGCGCGACCTGCCGATACCCATGTCGTTCATAAAAGGCCCGCGTCCGCGCATAGTCGGGCCGCCCGCTCGTTTCGACCAGCACCTGCATTGCCCGCCCCGCGATGCGGCGGTCCATCTCCTGCAACAGCGCCGTGCCGCAGCCGATACCCTGCGCCATCGGGTCGACCACGATCCAGTAGAGGTCGAACGTCTCGGGCGACTCAGGCACCGGGCCCCAGCATGCCCAGGCGGCGAGCGACCCATCAGACTCGACACCGGCGGTCTCGTAGTCCGAATCGACGGCCCCATCAGGCCCCGCACCCGTCGCGGCGTCGAACACCTCGAGGGCGATCTCGATCTCATGATCGAAGAAGAAGCCCGTTGCCCGGGTCATTGCTTCGACCCGCTCACGGTCACCGGGCTCGAGGAGGCGAATCCGCGAGAGCCGGTCCGTCACCATCATGCGATGGCTTTGACGTAGATCGACTCCGCCTGCCGGCGGCGCGCCGACCGTTCGAGCGCCTCGTCAACCACCTTCTGAATCAGGGTTTCGTAGTCCCAACCCCGGGCCCGCGCCATCCGCGCGAGACCCGCATTGGTCGAGATGTCCGGATTCGGGTTGACCTCGAGCACATAGGGCTGCCCGTCCGGTGCAATCCGAATGTCGACGCGTCCGTAACCTGACTCCTGCCCGATCACCTGCCAGGCAAGCCGGGCAACGGCCTCGACCCGCTTGGCCAACTCTGGAGACAACGGGGCCGGACAGATCGGCACGGTCCCGATGTCTTCCGGGCTGCCCTCGTCCCACTTGGCAGCATAGGTCACGATCGGCCAGCTGCCGCGCGGCATCTTGGCGAAATCGATCTCGGACAGCGGCAGCATTTCGGAGCCGACGAAGCCGACGTTGACCTCGCGACCCGGCACATACTCCTGGACCAGCGTGTCGTCCCAGAGTCCTTTGACCTTGGCCAGACGTTCCTTCAGCGCCTTGCGCGTGGTGCAGACGGAGCCGGAATCGATCCCGACGCTCGCATCCTCACCCGATGGTTTGACGATGACCGGGAACTTGAGGCCGGTCGGCACGGTATCGCGCTTGGCGTGAACGAAGGGAGGCACCGGCACGCCGTGGGCTGCAAAGAGCGTGTTGGCGATGTGTTTCCGGTGGGCAATCGTGACGGTCCACGAGGTGCAGCCCGTATACGGAATCCGGGCGAGATCGAGCGCCGCAACGGCGTAGTCCTCATACCGGGCAATCCCGTTGACACCTTCGATCAGATTGAAAATGGCATCACATCGCTGGGCCCGCTGCAGCCAGCGCACGTCGCCGAGCTTGACCGGAATGACCGTCGTTTCATGCCCGCCGGCCCGGAGCGCCCGCCGCACTGCGCGAACGTTCTCGAGGACCGAGGCCACGTCCTTCGGATCCCAGTCGCCGCCGCCGGCATCGTGCGTGATGCCAATCCTCATGCTGCAGCCTTGACGAGAAGTGACTTGCCGCTGATTCGGCGCCACGCGATATCGGCTACCGTCTGGATCAGCGTGTCGTACGACATGCCGGCCGCGCGCGCCGCTTTCGGAAAGCAGGAGTTGTCCTGCGGATTCGGGAGAATCCCAGGCAGCGGATTGACTTCGACCACATTCGGGCGACCCGATGCATCGCAGCGCACATCGACCCGGGCCCAGTCGCGGCACCCCATGACGCGATAAGCGGCAAGTGCAGCACTGCGGACTTCTCGCGCGAGGTCCTTGTCGATCCGGGCCGGGCAGTCGAACATCGCCAAGGGACGGTCCGGCGTATCCCAAAGCCACTTTGCTTCGTAACCGTAGATCGGCGGCGCGCCGAGCGGCAGCTCGTCGAAGCGCATCCCGACGAGGGGGAGGCAACGTGCCTCGCGGCCATTGCCAACAATGGCCACCGTAAACTCCTGCCCAGGCAGATACGCCTCGATCAGGACCGGCTGCTGGTAGACCTCGAGCAGTTCACCGACGACCGAGACCAGCTTTGCCCGGTTGGTGCAGAGACTCCGCGCCGTGATCCCCTTGCTCGACCCCTCGAGGGCCGGCTTGGCAAAGAGCGGAAACGGCAGCGTCACGTTGCGCGCATCCGCCCGCGAGTTGGCAACGATGAACGGTGCTGTCGGCACGCCGTGGTAGGCAAAGACTTCCTTCGCCCGCCCTTTGTGGAGCGACAAACTCAGGGTGAGTGGATCCGATGCGTGATACGGAACGCCCAGAAACTCGCAAATCGCCGGGACGTGCGCCTCGCGATTCACGCCGTAGAGCCCTTCCGCGATGTTGAACACGAAATCCGGCCGAGCATCGAGCAGGCGGCGGGGAAAATCCGCGTCCGCCTCGAGCCGAATCACCTTGCCGATGCCCGACAGCGCCCGCTCGACCGCATCGATTGTCTCAGCCTCATCCCACTCGGCATAGAGATCCGGTTGGGGAAGGTCAGAGCGAAGCGAGCGATTGAGGGCGGGAGCGGCGGGGGATGGAGCGGAGACGACAGAGTCTGGTGCGTTGTCCGCACCCGATGGCGACGTGGGGAGATTCGGCTTGAGATTGTATGCGAACCCTATTCGGACCGCCAAATGATCTCCTTGAAAAGGTGCGCTCAGCATGCAATGGAATCCGCATCGAGCGTCGGTATCGGCAACTACTCCTAACTAAGCTAAGAAATCACGTCAAAACGCACAATACATTTTTTGCCAAAAAGTCGAGATTGATCGACCTGAATGACACATTCGCGCGCTTTTTCCGGATTTTGGATGCGATGGGCGTCGCGTCGACCGCAGCAAACGGGGGCGATCGACGTGTCTGGCGGCAGAAATCTCAGGTCAATCGCGCGAGCGAACCTGCAGCGGCAGATCGATCGTCCAGAGGTCCGGCAAGCCGGAGGTTACCAGACGGTAGCGGTTCGCTCGATCGAGCCGAACTTCCACGTCGACGGTTTCGCCGGGGCCCATCACGAGGTCGGCGGCCGTCGGGACACGAAGGGATGCGTCGATCTCTGCGCCGTCCTTGGCGAGGATCCGCCAGGTGGCGACGCTGTCAGCTTGGCGCAGAGAGACCCGGATGCTGACTTCCGGATGGATGCTGATGATTCGGAAACGGTACGGCGTTCCCGGCGTGATCCGCATTGGTGCGGGGGCGCGGGCCCCGTTGACCCGCCCGTCGGTGAACGAGCCGGGCTCGCCGCCGACCACGACGAGCCGTTCTACCGCAGGATCGTACCCGCCGGGCGGGGCAACGATCAGCGGACCATACAGGCCGGAACCGATCTGGTGAGCTTCGTTCGAATGGGCGTGATAGATGAAGGTTCCCGCTCGCGGCGGAACGAAGGTCGCCACGAATGAATCTCCCGGGGCGATCGCTCCGGCAACAACGCCCTCCTTGCCGCTCCAGCCGGGGGCGCCATCGACGTAACTCTCGAGCTCGATGCCGTGCCAGTGCACTGCCGTCGGCGCGCGGAGCCGGTTGACGATCATGACGCGTACCGGCTGGTCCTGTTCGAGCACGACCAGTGGACTCGGCAACGAATCACCGGGCGCCGGGGGCCGGACGCCGTCTCCCGACCAGCGGTACTGGTACTGGATCGGCTGCTGAGCTGCCGACTGCTGCCGGTGAACTTCCAGACGCAGTCGTCGAGGCGGCGCTGCCGACCTCGGCAAGTCCGAGCTGTCACCAGTCACCACGATGCCGAGCACGAGTCCTCGCATCCCGTGGATGGAGTGATCGTGGCCATCCATCGTCTCGGCATCGGTCAGGTCGGGCACCTTGTCGAAGGACAGGTAGTGAGAGACGTGAAAGGCAAAGTGGCAATGAAAGAGCCAGTTGCCGGGCGTCGTCGGGGTCCAGCGCATTGCCATCGTCTCGCCGGGCTGCAGCGTTTCGGTGACGACGGTGGTTGGCCCTTGCCCTCGCGCTGCCGATGCGCCCGACCAGCTGCCTCGACTGGTAACATCGAAGTAGTGACCATGCAGGTGCATCGGGTGGGACTGGGCGCTCGAATTGAGCCAGATCCAGCGCGCCTCTTCGCCGCGCGCCATGGTCAGGCGCTCAGTGTGGGGCCATGAGCGACCGTTGATCACCATTACGTCGATGGGAACCCAGGGCTCGGGACCGCTCGAGTCGACCGGAACTGCCCAGATGCCAAGCACGAAGACCCGCTCATCCTCGCCGCGAACTCGGCCCAGCGAATCGACGATCAGCGCACCATAGAGCTGACTTTCCTCCGCAGTTCGCTTCTCCAGCGAGCTGCCGGTCGTGGTGCCCCAATAGAAAAAGTTGCCTGGCACGTTCGCGGTGAACTCGACGGTGCGCCCCTCGCCGGGACCGAGCGCGACCTGATCGATCTGCCCACCGGAAGGGGCGCTCAGGCCGAGCACGGTGACGGAATCGATCGCTCGATTGCGAAGCGCGAGGCGAATCCGGGTGCCCGCCACGACGCGAATCATCGGGCCCGGGATCGACGGCGCCGAACCGGTTTCCCCAAATGCCAGTACCTGGGCGCCGCCTCCGGTGCTGTCACCCGCATTCCACCAGCCGCGGGCCACGTCGAGACGGAGAGAAAGGAGGCCACCACTCAGCTTGCCGGCGGCTCGAAGGTTGTCATTGAATTCGATCGGGACGTCGGTCACGCGACCGGTGGAGCACCCCAGTACCGCAAGGAGCAACAGGCCCACGGGACGGATCATGCTACCTCCAGGTCAAATGCCTTACCTCAAGGACTGGTAAGCCTGCGGTACGTCCGGAAGGTAAAGCTGTACTGGTGTCGATCGTCGGAGGGATGGAAGGACTCGTCTTCGATGGCCCAGGCGGCCTCGTCGAAGTCGGGGAACAGGGTGTCACCCTCGACGTTGGCGTGCACGATGGTGAGGTAGAGTCTGTCGGCCCGCGGCAACGCGAGCTGGTAGATCGCACCGCCGCCAATCACGAACACCTCGGATTCGGTAGCGCCGAGTGCCAGTGCCTCGTCGAGGCTGGGCACCACCGTCACACCGGCGGGACGAAAGGTGGGGTCGCGTGAGATCACCACGTTCCGTCGGTTGGCCAGCGGTCGACGCACCTCATCGAACGTCTTCCGACCCATGATGATGGTGTGATCGACGGTGAGCCGTTTGAAGTGCTTGAGATCGTCGGGCAGGTGCCAGGGCAGGCCGCCATCGCGACCGATGACGCGGTTCTGGGCCATCGCGGCGACCAGGGACACCACCATGCTCAGACCGCCACCGGCGCCGGGATATGCGGATCGGGCTGGTAGCCGATCAGCTCGAAGTCCTCGAACTGGAAGTCGAAGATCGACGCCACGTCGGGCCGAAGCCGCATCGTGGGCAGCGGCTTGGGCTCACGGGTGAGCTGCAGCTTGGCCTGCTCGATGTGATTCGAGTAGAGGTGGAGGTCGCCGAAGGTATGAATGAACTCGCCCGCCTCGAGCCCGGTGACCTGAGCGACCATCATGGTCAGCAGTGCGTAGGAAGCGATGTTGAACGGAACGCCCAGAAAAATGTCGGCGCTGCGCTGGTAGAGCTGGCAGGACAGGCGACCGTCGACGACGTAGAACTGGAAGAGCGTGTGACACGGCGCCAGGGCCATCCGCGGCAGGTCGGCAACGTTCCAGGCGCTGACGATGAGGCGCCGGGAGTCGGGATTCGACTTGAGCCCCTCGATCACCCCGGCGATCTGATCGACCGTGCCGCCATCGCGGGTCGGCCAGGATCGCCATTGATATCCATATATAGGACCGAGTTCTCCCTCTGAGTCGGCCCATTCGTTCCAGATCGAAACGCCGTTCTCCTTCAGGTACGCGACATTGGTTTCGCCGCGCAGAAACCAGAGCAACTCATAAATGATCGACCTGGTGTGGACCTTCTTGGTCGTCAGGAGCGGAAATCCCTGCGCCAGGTCGTAGCGCACCTGTTCCCCGAAGACGCTCAGGGTGCCGGTGCCGGTGCGGTCGCTCTTGGAACGACCATGTTCGAGGACGTGGCGGAGCAGATCCAGATACTGGCGCATGCAGTAACCTAACCGATCCGAATCGACGTGGCGGTCGTTACGACAGCGGGGTTGCGGTGTCTTCGGCCGACGGTATCTTAGCGATTCCTTCCGACCTTTGCATGCCGACAAGACGTGTTCCGGAACGCCGCCCTTTGTGACGGCGACGGGATCTATTCGGCCGAGCCGGTGGGAGCGCATCTATCGCGCGGGCATCCATCGCGACTTCGAGGAGTCATCTATGAACAAGTATGGCGCGGAGTTCCTGGGCACCTTCTGGCTCGTCTTCGGTGGTTGCGGCAGCGCGGTACTCGCGGCGGCGTATCCGGGACTCGGAATCGGCTTTGCCGGCGTGTCGCTTGCCTTCGGACTCACGGTTCTCACCGGCGCCTACGCACTCGGCCATATCTCGGGCGGCCACTTCAATCCGGCGGTGTCGGTCGGGCTCTGGGCCGGGGGGCGCTTCCCTGCCAACCAGCTGCTGCCGTATATCGTGGCGCAGGTGGTCGGCGCGGTGGTTGCCGGCGGAGTGCTCTACCTGATCGCGAGCGGCAAGGCCGGCTTCGAAGTCGGTGGCTTCGCATCGAACGGCTACGGTGAGCACTCGCCCGGGGGGTATTCGATGCAGGCGGCGCTTATCATCGAAGTCGTGCTGACGGCGCTCTTCCTGGTCATCATTCTGGGCGCCACGGATTCGCGGGCGCCGAGCGGCTTCGCACCTATCGCGATCGGCCTCGGCCTGACCCTGATTCACCTGATCAGCATTCCGGTCACCAACACCTCGGTCAACCCGGCCCGCAGCACTGGTGTTGCCCTCTTTGCCGGCGGCTGGGCAATCCAGCAGCTCTGGCTCTTCTGGTTGGCCCCGATCGTCGGCGGCATCCTGGGCGCCACCATCTACAAGTTCATCGGCACCACCAAAGACTGACGCAGCGCAGGCTCTCCCCGAGACGGCGACGGGCGGATACCCCCCGTCGCCGGCATCGCTCGAAGGCCGGGAACAGGGCTGAGGCGTACGCGGCAGACCGCTCGACCTTGAGCTTCGGTTTTTGTTCGGGTAACTTCAGGAGCACCCCAGCCGGAGTCCGAATGAAGCAGCCCACGGATCTCGAAGCCAAGCTCGCGCTACTCATGTCACTGGCAGCCGACGACCGCGCCGGCCCCGGCGAAGGCGGCGTTCGTCCCCTGCCGCCGCGGCTCCGCAACGCGGGGCAGTCCGGGGCCCTGCGACCGCTCAACATTCGCTCGGTACGCATGGGCACCGGTGACACCACGTCGCTGCTCCGCATCCTGATGACGAACGCCTGCAGCTTCAACTGCCACTACTGCCCGATGCGACGAGACCGCAATCTGCCGCGCACCCTGCTCAAGGCGGAGGAGCTGGTGCGGATCTTTCTGGGCGCGGTTCGGCGCGGCTGGTGCAGCGGGCTGTTCATTACGACGGGCATTCCGGGACGGCCAGTGGCCGTGATGGACGAGCTGATCAAGGTGCTCGAGCTGCTGAGAGAGCGACACCGTTTCACGGGGTACGTCCACACCAAGATCGTCCCCGGCGGCGAGCCGGCGCAGGTCGCGCGCCTGGCCCAGCTCGCGAACCGGGTTTCCGTCAACCTCGAAGCACCTTGCGGAGAACATCTGACCCGGATCGCGCCGGAAAAACGGCTCACGACTGCCCTGACATCCCTCGAGCTGGCGCGAGGCGTTGTGACCCGCAGCAAAGATGCTGAGCGAGCGGGGCGGCCGCGCGATCCGCTGCACCCTGGGGCCACCGCCGGGATGACGGTGCAGTTCGTGGTCGGCGCCACGCCCGACAGCGATCGGACCCTGATCAGTACGGTCACGGATCTGTACGCGAAGGGCGGAATGCACCACAGTCATTTCAGTGCGTTTCGGCCGATTCGGGAAACGCCGATGGAAGAAACCAGGGCAACCCCCGCCCTGCGAGAGCAGCGCCTCTACCAGGCCGACCACCTGATTCGCGACTACGGCTTTGCGCCGGACGAGATCGTCTATGACGAGCGCGGCAACCTGCCGCTCGCCCGGGACCCGAAGGTGAGCTGGGCCCTCGCCTCGCCCGACTTGTTTCCGCTGGATGTGGACCGAGCCTCGTACCAGGAGCTGATCCGGGTACCTGGCATCGGTCGGGTCGCTGCGGAGCGGATCGTGGCCGGCCGGCGCTCAACCCTGATCCGCGGCGTGACCGACCTCCGCAGACTGGGGGTCATCACGGACCGGGCGGCCGGCTTCCTGACGATCCGAGGTCGCAAGTTGCGCAGCGACCGATGGGCCGAACAGTTGGGGTTCTGGACGCCCGAAGAGGACGTCGGGGCTCCCCAGCTTCTCTACGAGTTCAGCCCAGGCACCTTCCGCTAAAGTGCCCGGGTGTCGTGACCGGCCCAACGGCAAGAGGCACCCAAGACACGGCGCGCGATCGAGGTATAGCCGATGTGGCGTCATGTAGCTACATTGATGGCATGAAAGCCGTCGGCGTTCGAGAACTGAAGAACCGGCTCAGCGAGTACCTGCGCGCAGTCAAACGGGGGGAACGGGTCCTGATCACCGATCGCGGGCAGGTCATTGCCGAGTTGCGGCAACCCGTCGCCGACGGTCTGGACGGCGCCTTGCCCGTTGCCCTGACGATGCTGATTCGCGAGCATGTGTCGGTCGGACTTCCGAACACGCCTGAAGCGTATCCGATTCAGCCCCTGCGGGCGCCGGAAGGCACGGCACGCCAGCTCATCGACGAGCTGCGCGGCGAGCGATGATCCTGTACGCCGAGTCGAGCGCGGTCCTCGCTTGGCTCCTCGGCGAGGCAGATGGTAGCGCCGTACGAGCTTTACTGTCCCAGGCGCGCGTCATCTTTGCCTCGCGGCTCACCCTGGTTGAATGCGAGCGGGCCTTGGCCCGTCTCCAGGCTGGCGGCGTGCTCTCGGGCTCCGATACGGCGACCCTTCGGGAAACCCTGAACCATGCGGCGTCACATTGGTTACGGTACGAGATCAGCCCATCGGTGCTGGCACGCTCTGGTCAGCCATTCCCGGTGGAACCGATTCGGACGCTCGATGCGATTCACCTGGCCACCGCAATGGAGCTTCGCAGCGCGGAGTCTCGACTCGAACTCGTGACGCTGGACTCACGAATCCGCTCGAATGCGGCCCGACTGGGGCTGCGGGTCTGGCCGTCCTGACGCCAGCCCCGCTGGGCCGCTAGACTGGGCATTCGTCTCAGCGACTGCGGCGATATCCCGGCTCCGACCCCGGCTCGTACTCCCGCCACCATTGCGCCGGCAGCGGCCGCGCCGTTGGGGTGATTTGATCGAGGGTGTTACCGTCGTAGAGTTTGCCGCCGCGCATCACCTGGTACACTGCCTTCGAGTGTCGGATGTCGTCGAGCGGGTTGGCATCGAGCACCACCAGGTCGGCCAGCTTGCCGGGCTCCAGCGAGCCGAGATCCGTCTCGAGCCCGATGGCTTGCGCACCAAGTATCGTGGCCGTTCGCAAGGCGTCGTGCCGTGACATCCCGCCCGCCTGGATCGACCAGAGCTCCCAGTGATAGGCCAGGCCCTGCAGCTGGCCATGCCCGCCAACTCCGATCTTTCCCCCCGCCTCCACCAGCGCCTTGGCAAACTCGGCGTGCTTGGCGAAGATGTGCTCATCGGGGTGCACCCAGCCTGCCGTACCGGGGTTGCCGCCACGGCGCCGCGCCCGGGCATCGAGTTCGGCCGCGGGGAGGAATCGCATCAGCTTGGGATCATCGGCCACTCGCTCCGTAGCGTAGTAGTAGTTCTCCGCCCAGGGACCGCCGTAGGCCACCACGAGTGTCGGCACGTTCACGGTGCCGCTGTGTTTGAACAGCTCGACCACGTCTTCGAAGATCGGGTACACCGGCAGCGAATGCTCGATGCCGGAGTAACCATCGAGCGCGTGGGTGATCTCGAGGGCGTAGTCGATGCCGCCTTCGGTGGTCGGCATCAGCTCGAGCTCCCGCGCCGCCATGATAATCCACTGCCGCTGCTGCCGGTTGCCGCTCATGTACATCTTGAGCGTCTTGGTATCGTAGTACTGGCTGTAGCGGCGCATCACGTCGCGGGCATGATCGAGGCTGCGAATTCCCTCACCGAGAAATACGCCGGGTCCGGTCGAGTAGATCCGCGGCCCGATCATCGCACCCGTTTCCACGAGGTCGCTGTAGGTGAGCACGTCCGTCGTGGCGGTCTGGGGGTCACGCGCCGTGGTCACTCCGTACGCCAGGTTGGCGAGATAGGCCCACATCTGACCGAAGTGAACGCCGGGGGAGTGACGAAAGTGCGCGTGCGCATCGATGAACCCCGGGACGATCGTCTTGCCGCTGAGCTCGATGACGCGAGCCCCGGCCGGCACGCTTCCCCGAGGGCCGACCGACACGATCCGGTCGTTCCGAATCACGATGTCGGCGTTCTCGACGACTTCGTTGCCGCGCATGGTCACCACCCGGGCACCCCGCAGCACGAGATGCTGCTGCGGCACGTCGCGCGGTGCGGTGATTCTGACCCGGGTTTCGTCCGGACGGTAGCGCGGGCGCTCACGTCGGGTCGTGTCAGCCGGAATGTTCCGGGCCGTCCGCAGGCTGTCATCCAGTGCTTGCGCCCGGGTCAGATCGAAGCGGAGGTGGGCATTGCCCACCGACCAGCGGACTGCGTTGCCGTTGGCCTCCCAGACCGGGAACTCGCCGCCGATATCGGTCAGCTTGCGGACCGGAAACGCCGCGTTGGCCGGGTCGGCAACCGACACGGTCGGCACCTGACCGCCAACCATCGGCACGGTCACCACGTAGAGGTCGCTGCCGACCTGGGCCAGGGCGCGGTCGCCCGAGGGCGACATCAGGATCAGACCGGCCGGGGGCGGCGTCGTCCCTCCCGGAGGGGTCGATCCGGTGACCTTGAGATGCGCCTTGAGATCGGTGCCGTCCCAACGCATCGATACCAGGCCGTCAGCCGCGCTGTATGAGTAGATCCGCTCGGGCGCACTGCTGAAATGGGGAGCCTGCTTTCCACCGGTCGGCGCGATAACCGACACCTCGCCACCGGTCGCGGGAATCCAGACAAACTCCGCACCCAGACCCGCCACGAAGCGCTCGAGCGTTTCCTGCATGTCGCGGGCAGCCGCCCGCACGGCTACGATCCGTTGCCCATCAGGCGACCATGCCAGCTGCGCATAGCGAGCCGGTACCCGGGTCAGCCGCTGAGCCGAGCCGGCGCCCCGCACCGGCACCCGGTAGACGTGGCCGCCATCGCGATCGTTCCAGGTCACAAACGCGAGCGACGCGCCGTCAGGCGACCAGACCGGGTAGTGCTCTCCTTCCGCCAGGTTCGACACACGTCTCGGCGTGCCGTTCGGATAGTCCATCACATAGACCCGGCCGAGCGCCGAGAAGGCGAGGCGAGTCCCGTCCGGTGAGGGCACGGCGTCGCGAATCTGCCGGACCTGAACGGCGCCACTGTCGACCCGATAGGCAAACTTGACCTCGGGGCCAATCGTGATGTTCTCGTCGACCTGGAACGGAATCTTCGACGCGGCGCCGCCGGCCACCGGTATCCGCCAGATCTCGCCGCCGTAGGAAGCGATGACATCGCGTGAGTCGGGCGTGAAGGTGAAGCCTGGCAAGACATCGAGCGACGACGACCCTTCCTGGTCGTCGCGCTGAACCGGATAGGCCAGCCAGCGTTCGTTGCCGGTGGCCAGCTCCCGCAGTCGCAGGCCCGTCTCTGCCTTGTAGCGGGTGCCGTAGGCCAGCCACTTGCCGTCAGGAGACAGGGTGGGTCGAAACGCCGATCCCTGGCGGTTGGTCATCACGGTCTGCGTACCTGCTTCACGATCGTAGACCGCGATCTGATAGATCGGGAAGCGGGCGTCGTAGCTGAAGCCGCCGTTGCGGAAGGTGTGCCAGACGTAGCGCGAGTCCGGCCCGAATGCCGCGCCGAGCGTGAATAGCTGCGCAGGCTCGCGAATCAGCTGCACCCCGCTGCCACCGGAGACGTGGTGGAGCCAGAGCTTGGCCTGACCGGGGCCGCCGCCGGACCTCGTCACCACGATGGCCGAGCCATCGGGGGTCCACTCGGGAGAGGCAACGCCCTGAAGATTGCCCCGGGTTAGCTGGACAGTATCGCGACCGTCGAGCGACATGATCCAGACATGATCCGACCCGCTGCGATCAGAGACAAAGGCAACGCGCTTGCCGTCGGGACTGATTCTTGGCTGCGCATCGAAGGCCAGGTCGCTGGTCAGCCTGGTGGCGCGACCGCCGGCAATCGGCAGGGTGTAGAGATCACCCAGGAGATCGAAAACCAGGGTGCGCCCGTCGGGTGTGATGTCGAGGGAGATCCAGGTGCCCCGCGCGGTGTTGAGTCGGAACGTCCTGGTTCCAGCCTGGAGCGGGAGACCGGCCGTGGGGCGGCGGGCCGTGTCCTGCACCGCAGCCTGCGCCACGATGACGGAAGGAGTCGCAACGAGCACGTGGGCGACGAACAAAGCGAGCATCGGCTCAAGCTCCGCATGGGACAGCAGGGCGGGTGACAAACGGCACGGGACGCAATCTCCCCGGGCCCGGGGCAAGGCAAATCTACAGCCGGTATGAGCCCTGCGGAGGGGCGATGACTTCCCGAGCCTCGAGGGGGGCGGCACCCTCACGCCCAACCGGGGCGCGAGAGTGCTGTGCTGCGCTTAGAAGTGCACCCGCAATCCGGTGCCGAAGTAGCGGCCCGGATTTCCCCGAGCGCCATCGGACCCCCGATGCGAGATACGCCGCTCATCGAGCAGATTTTCCCCGCGGGCGTAGAGATCGATCGACGACGTCAACGCATACGAGGCCGACAGATCGAGCGTGACCAGTGACTCGGTCACCAGGAACCGACTGTCCACTCCCGGCCGCTCGCAGGTCGTCGTGGTGCAGGTGCTGCCCGCGTAGTTGAGGCCCAGGTTCAGGGCGAGGCCGGCGCTATGTTCGACACCGGCAACCAGTCTGCCGATGTGCTTCGGGGTATAGTCGAGCACGTCGCCCTGCTGCACCCCGTTGGCCACATCGGCACCGCGGGTGTACTTGCCCTCGGTGTAGGTATATGCCAAGCGGACCGGGAGCCGCCATTCGTTCCGGTCGACCAAGTTACCCGAGAAACCCAGCTCGACGCCATACACCTGCTTGGCACCGTCCTGCTGCACGCCCAGGATCGCGCCATCTGCGCAGGGGTTTGCGACGAGGCAGTTGCGCAGCGCGTTGTCGTAATCGCTGTAGAAGCCGATCAGGTCGAGACCGTACGCCGCCCGTCGAAAGCGGAAGCCGCCTTCGAAGTTGGTGCTTTCCTCGCCGCGACTGCCTTCGATGGCTCCCGATCCGGGAGGCGCAAAGCCCTGATGCACACCGGCCAGGACCGTCCATTGCGGGCCGATTTCGTAGTTGACGCCGAGCCCGAGCGTCGTCTTCTCGAGTCGATTCCTGGCGCTGGTCGGAACCGCAACATCGGCGCGGCTGCTGATTCGCTCGTGGCGCAGCAGCGGCAGCAGGGCGAGGTCGCCAATCCGAATCCGATCCGCCAACCAGAAGGCGGTTGCCTTGGCATACCCCTCGTTAGGCGTGGCAGTCGCCGCCCCGCGGAACACGAGGCTGCCGTTGACCTGGTCGTAGATCAGATTGGTTTCGGTTGCCGTGTTGCGACTTTCGTCCTCGTGCCGCCGGATGCCGCCGACCAGCTCGTGGGCAACCGTGCCCGTGGTAAAGGCGGTTCGGGCCTCGAGCTGAACTCCTTTGGCAATGAAGTTCTGGTAGTTGTTGCCGTAACGCACGCCGTTGGCGTGGGTGGTGTTCGCGGTACCGTCGAGGATGCCTTGCAGCAGCGCGGCGTTGGCGCCGCCGTTGTTGATCTGCGAGGTCACCCCGGACCCGCCGATACCGACGCCGTTGATCTGATTGAGCCGAGTATAGTCGCGGTGGGTATCGGTGTAGTAACCAGTCGTGACCAGCGTAATCCCGGGTGCAAAGCCGATCCGATACTGGAGACTCGCCGACTTCCTGCCGCGGTTCATCCGCTCGAGCTCGCTCAAGCCATAGCGGCGATCCGGATTCCGACGGAAGTCGGCGTCGGTCAGGCCAAGATAGGAGACGTCGGCGTACTCCGTGCCGTGCAGGAGCTTGAGATCGAGCTGCTGCTGAACCGACGCGGCGGCGTCACTCTTCCATCGCAGTTTGAGCAGATAGTCCGCGATGTCGTTGCCGGCCGTTCGGGTCGATCGATCGATCCGCTGGAATCCGTCGGTGCGGTGCGGATAGGCTTCGACGAGGAAACCGAACTGGCCCAAGGTTCCGCCGGCCCAGGTGTGGACCTTGCGGGTGTCCCAGGCGCCGAGTTCGACGTTGACGAACCCGGTTGGGCTCTCGGGAATCGGGGTCGACAGCAGATTGATCGCGCCGGAGGTCGTCTGCGGCCCGTACCGCAGAATCTCAGGCCCCTTCAGCACTTCGACACTGCTCATGCGACCGACGGCCGGGAAATAGTAGGCCGAGGTGTTGGCGTAGGGTGCCATGGCGGCGGGAATGCCGTCTTCCAGAATCGAGATCCGATCGCTTCGCCCCGAGGACGAGGCCCGAATGCCGATCCGAGGAAAGGTGCCCAGGCCGTCTTCTTCGCGGAGGTAGACGCCAGGTACGCTGCGCAGAATGCTGTGCACGTTGGTGAACTCGAACTGCCGCAGCTCTTCGGACCGGATGACATAGGCTGAGCCGGTCGCGAGGCGCGCCTGCTCCCGGGTTCCGATGACGACGACGTCCTGCAGGTCTGTGGTTCTGGTCGTATCCCTGCTCTTGGCCGGCTCGCTCTGCGCGAGTACCTGTGAGGCGAGGGTCAGACTGAATGCAAAGGCGACGGCGCCCGCGCGGATCCTGCCAGGGTTGATCATTGCGTTGCTGCTCCTGCGGAATCGATGGCGCGTCTGCCGACATGCCACTCGAATAGGGTTTTGTAGATGAAAACGGATTTCATTCTCTTGCGAGAATCTATATACGATAAAGTCGGTCATGATTTGACGCAATCCCTGCCAAGCCCGAGGTTCGCCCCTCGGTATTGTGACGAAAGCTCTTACGGGATCGGGATTCAGCTCAACGGTACGCCCAACGGGTCGTCGGCCAGCGCCAGGCGGGAGCAGGAGTACCCCGCCTGCCGTTCGAGGCGACGCAAACCCGCCTCGACATCGCTGGGAATCGGAGCTGCGGAGCTGCCGACTTTGAGCGATTGCAGCGGGTCGATGCCGTCGCCAAGCTTGATGCCCGGGTTGAGGATACCCACCGGATCGAAGGCCCGCTTGATCTGCCGGAAGATCTGGCTGACCTCGAAGCCATAGACGCGCTCGGTCAGACCGGCGCGGAGGCGGCCGTCGCCGTGCTCGCCGCTCGGGCTCCCGCCCAGCGCCACCACGAGCTGCATCACGTCGTCGTAGACGGCGCGGACCCGCTGCTCCCAGCCGTCCTTGGTCACATCGGGCAGCAGGTTGGCGTGCACGTTGCCGTCACCGGCATGACCAAAAAGCACCACCGGTACTTCGCGCCGGATCGCAATGGCCGCGACCGCCTCGAGGTACTCGCCCAGGCGAGCTACCGGAACGCAGCCGTCCTCGATGACTTGCATGGTCCGGAATTGCTCACCGAGCGAGGCCAGCTTGGGACTGGCCGCATGCCGAATCGACCAGAGCGACTCGACCTCCGCGTCATCTTCGCCCACCGCGACCTCGAGGCTCTCGGGCCGCAGGATGCCGACCGCCCGCTCGAGATCGCCGGCGAGCGTCGCGGCATCGCTGCCCTCGAACTCGACCATGAAGATCGCGGCGGCGCCGGCCAGCCGGTCACCGCGGGGCACCGCACGAATCGCATCGTCGACAAAGCGAATGAAGGTGCCGTCGAGAAACTCGAGTCGGCTCGGCGCCAGCTCCAGCAGCGCCGGAATGGTGTGGGAAATCCGCCGAGGATCGCGCAACGCCGCCCGGAGCCCGACTCGATGCGGAGGAATCGGCTCGAGGCGCCAGACGACTTCGGTGACGATACCCAGGGTGCCTTCGGCGCCGATGATCAGGTCGAGCAGGTCGCCGGACTCGAGAAACGAGTCGAGGCCATACCCGGCGGTGTTCTTGCGCACCTTGGGAAAGCTCGAGGCAACCCGCCAGCGGGCCAGGCGGAGCGTATCGGCCAGCATCCCATCGATCCGCTCGACCAGCGCGCACCGGGGGGCCGGGTTGCCACGCTCCAGCTCGAGAGTATCACCGTCGGCCGTGACCAGCGTGAGGCCCTGAACCCAGCGGCGGACCGGGCCGTACTTGACCGTCCGGCTACCGGCGGCGTTGGTGCCGATCGCACCGCCGGCGGTGACCCAGCGCTCGCTGGAAGGATCGACCGGCATGCGCAGCCCATGCCGGGCCGCCGCTTCGCGCAGGTCGCCGAGCCGCACCGCCGCTCCGGTGGTCGCGAGGCAGCGGACCGGATCGACGCTGATCGGCGCGCCATCGAGCGCGGTCAGGTCGAGCGCAACACCGGAGCCAACGTTTCCGCCGGACATTCCGCTCCCGGCGCCGCGCGGCACCAGCGGCACGCCGTGCTCGCTGGCCCAGCGGACCAGGTCGATCAGCGCTGCCGTCGTCGAAGGCACGGCAACGGCGTGGGGAATGACGCGATAGATCCCGGCGCCCTCGGAGTAGGCAGCCCGGGCGCGGTCGTCGGTGCGCCAGATGCCAGTAAAGGTCGGAGTATCCACGCTGAGGTCAGACGTGGGGATGCAACGTCAGCGGAGCGAGGCGACGGGTCGCCTCCGATCCTGCCGAGTCCGGCGCCGGTGCGGGCCGAGCGGTGGTATCGCGCGCAGCGGTGTCGGGCCGCGCGGGCGGCTGCGCGCCTGGAGACGGCGTGCCGGGTGGCGGCGTGGCGACCGAGTCGGTCGGCGCGCCGTACCGCGCGCTGAGCCGCTTGAGCACTTCGCCAACCCGGCGGTTGACCGGATGAATCAGGTCGACCGGCGCTTCGAGCTCGCGGGACGGGCGCGACGGATCGGCCATGGTGTTGTAGCTCGTCTCGGCCTCGACCTGGGCGTAGCCCGGCATGGTTGGGTTGATCCAGACCCGGACCCGGACCGTGTTGCTGCCCAGCGGGCGGCGACCGACCGGACGCAGCGTTTCTGCATCGAGCCAGGCCGATTCGAGATAGCCGTCGAACCGGCGCACCTTGGCAAAGGGAATGCTGTCCGCCTCCAGGTAGGCGAGCACCGTGTCGGTAATCTGCATCACGGTCGCGGTGCGGTCGATCAACCCGAACCCGATCTCGACATGCTCGGCCTCGGGAAACGGATCGAAGTAGGGTCGCCCCGTCGTTGCGCGGCAACCGACTGCCACCCCGGCCGCCACCAGCAGCGCCACCGCCAGCCTCGGCCGCATCAGATACCGAGGTTCGCCGGCGCCGGCGGGTTGACGGAGTAATCGTAGAAGCCGCGCCCCGTCTTACGACCGAGGTGACCGAGCAGCACCAGGCGCTTGAGGAGCGGCGGCGGAGCATAGCGGGTTTCGCGGAACTCCTTGAAGAGAATCTCTGCCGCGTTGTAGCAGACGTCGAGCCCGGTAAAGTCGGCCAGGGTCAGCGGACCCATCGGGTGGTTGCAGCCGAGCTTCATGGCCTTGTCGAGATCCTCGACCGACGCCACGCCGTGCTCCAGGGCCCGCACCGCATCGAGCATGTAGGGAATCAGCAGCAGATTGACGACGAAGCCGGCGCTGTCTTTCGCAGCAATCGGCTCTTTCCCGATCCGGCGGGCCCAGGCAAACGCCGCATCGAAAACAGCCGGCGAGGTCGTGACCGTCCGAACGACTTCGACCAGCGCCATCAGCGGCACCGGGCTGAAGAAGTGAAGGCCGACGAACTGGGTCGGACGCTTGGTAACGGCCGCCATGGCCGCAACCGTGAGACTCGAGGTGTTGGTCGCGAAGATCGACGTGGCCGGCGCCCGTCCGTCGAGATCACGCCAGAGCGCGTTCTTGACCTCGAGATCCTCGAAGATCGCCTCGATCACGAGGTCGTTGCCGGCAACGGCATCGAGATCGGTGGTGAAGCGAAGGCGGCCCAGAGCGCCGTCGCGCTGCTCGGCCGAGACTTTGCCTTTCTCGACCAGCTTGGCAAGCGACCCTTCGATGGCCGCGCGCGACTTCGCGAGCTGCGCCTCGCCCACATCCCGGATCACGGTCGGAAGGCCCGCAACAGCCGAGACCTGGGCAATCCCGCTGCCCATCAAGCCGCCGCCGACCACCCCGACCGATTCGATCTTCACACCGCTCATGACCGTTTGTCCTTGTGTTGCTCACCTGACGTCAATGCCCGCCTGACCTCGTTGGCCAGCAGGTCCATGATTCCCGGGGCGCGCTTCGGCAGCTCGTGCGCCGGTTTGACTCCGCCCCGCTCCAGGAAATCGAGGGCCCGCTCGAGGCCGAGCTGGACCCGCTCCACGATGGGCGGATAGCTGCGTACAACGACGCTGCTGATCAGGAGTCCAAGCCCGACCGGCAGGGCCGCGACCAGGCTCATCGCGCCCAGCGCCGCAAGGATCGCGGTGCCGCCGATGCCCAACCCGGTCGCCACCGACGCACCGATGACGTGATCCCGCCGCACCGACCGCAGCCGGGCACTCAGGGTCACATGGGTGTAGCCGCGTTCCAGCCCGGTCACCGTGGCCACCACGACCTCGGCGCGCGAGAGCATGAACTTGGGCTTGCTGGTGTCGAGCGACGCCGCACCCCGCCGAATCGCGGCTTGCATACCGCGCAGCGGCTCCCAGCTGATCCAACCCGCCTGCTGCCGCTGCACCACCATCAGCTCGTTCTTTTCCATCCAGCGGAGCAAGGCCTCGAGCACATCGGCGGAGTCGCCTTGGACCACGCGCTGGGCCTGCAGGTCGGCCGGACCGACCAGCCGACCGGTGAACGACTGATCGGGCGCCACGGTTGCTGCCGCCTGATGCTCCAGCATGGCCTGCTGGAGATACTTGGTCGGGATGCCGACGTCCTTGCCGAGTGCCAGCACTTCGTCGGGCGTGAGGTGGTCGCCCACCTCTCGCTCGCCGGTCTGCAACTCGGCAGCCCGCTGAATGATCTTGTCCAGCGTGGCACGATCGATGGTTGCCGGAACCCGGTTGCCCGGGGCGCGCGGATCCGGGGTCAGGTTACCGGACATGGGCCTCTCCACATGCCCCGCAATATCGCCATTCCGGCTCCATCTCGCTGCCGCAGCGGCGGCAACGGCGGACCCCGACGCGCTCACCGCAGAACGGACAGAACGCGAGCGGTCGATCGGTCGGGAGGGCCGTCTCACAGGAGGTGCAGACCTGTTCGCCGGAGGAGGTGGCCGTCACGCCGTCGACTGAGACGCTGTCGGCCAGCGGCTCGAACGGCTCGGGTGGCGGCCTGACGCCGGCAACCGGCGCAGCAGCCGTGGCCTCGGGCGCGACGGGACCTTCGAGAGACAGCTCGAGAGTGTCGCTCTCGGCGTCCTCCTCGTCGCCGGCGGGGTCCGACGAGTCAGCACTGGCGGGCTCAGCTCGCTCCGCATCGGCGGCAGGTTCGACCGGGACTTCATCCTCGGCGGCCGAGCGGACGAAGTCCACCGGAGCCACGAGCCCAGTAACCGGCGCCTCCCGAGCAGCCGTCTGGGCTTGCTCCGCAGACTCGGCGGCCGCGAGTCGATCGGTCAGGCCCGGGGCCAGCTGGAGTGTGGTGTCTCCCAGCAGGTCGAGCAGATCGAGGTCCGGCACCGGCGACGCGACCTCCTCACGGGCCCGCTCTGCCGCATCCGGCGGCGTGGTCCGCGCGTAGCCGCCCTCCTCGGCGGTCAGGCGGAGAACCAGCAGCTCGTAGTCCTCGTTGCTCGACAGCTTGAGCGCCGAGCGATGCATCCGATACGGCAGGATGGCGTCGCGCAGCTCGGCAACGGTGAAGGGTCGCTGGGCGCCGGCGGGGTGACGGGCCCGGAGGGTCTCCAGCAATCGCTTCACGAAGCGTTCCAGGTCGGGCATCACCGATCTCCTGCGGCCGCGCTCACGGCGCGCTCGTCCAACGACATGGCAAACCGTTCTCCCGCGGCCACCCGCTGCTCCAGCACCGCGTACGAGGCGTCCGGATCGGACTCCAGGTAGCGGCCTTTCTCGCGTTGCGCAGCAAGCCACTCGGGCAGGGTCGACTCGACGGCGCCCTTGGTGGCGATTTGCTCTCGGGCCGCCCGGATGGCCAGGTCATTGACGAATTCGTTCTTGAGATGCCCCGCATGCCCCCGCACCCAGACCAGCTGCGTGTCGTGCAGCGTCAGGGCCGAATGGAGCGAGCGCCAAAGCTCGAGATTCTCGATCGGACCGGCTTTGCGCTTCCAGCCGCGCGCCACCCAGCCGGGCAGCCATTCAC
>JAHBVU010000022.1 GCA_019637315.1 Gemmatimonadales bacterium | reverse complement strand
GGTCGATCTGCCATCGGCAAACGGATCTGCCCCGTCCACCACGAGCGTAAAGGCTCGTTCGGCCGTTTCTCCCTGCTTGCGCACCACCCCGGTAATCGAGGCCCAACCGTTGATCGTCTGCAGCGCACCAAGCAGCGACGCCTGGTACGGCGCCCCATCGGGCATCGTGACCCGGAAGGTCCCGGTGGCGCGTTGACTGCCGCGCGCTTGGCGGAGCGCAATGGCCACCCGCCCGGACCCGGATCCGTCGAGGTCGGTCAAGGTTCCGGTCGCCTCCACCCGCATGGCCAGGTCGAGGTCCAGCGGGCGGCTGGGCATCGCACCGGTCCGCCGCAGGATTCGGCCTCCCTTATCCCCCGTGGCTTTCCCGTCACGAAGCGCGACAACCCCGTTCACCAGCACATGGCGGATTCCATCGGACAACAAGGTGGGCTGCTCGAAGGTGGCATGGTCGATGACCGTGGCGGAATCGAACACCACGATGTCCGCCGCCATGCCGGGAGCGATCAGACCCCGGTCGACGAGGCCCATCAGTGCAGCGGGAAAACCGCTCATCTTGCGAATGGCATCTTCCCACGTCATGACGCGCTGCTCACGGACATAGCGACCCAACACCCGAGGATAGGTGCCGTAGCCGCGCGGGTGCCCCCGGTCGCTCGTGCTGGCTCCGCAATCGCAGGCCACGGCCATCGAGTGATACTGCAGCAGCTTGACCAGATCCGATTCGACCCCGAAGCCCAGAATGGCCCAGGGCATTTCGGTCTCCAGGATCGTCACGACCGCTTCGCCGGGTGTCGCAATACCGCGCTCCTGCATGATATCGGACAGCTTGCGGGTGCCCAGCACCAAAATCGTCTCCGGGCCATTGAACCGCGCTTTGATCGCCTCGTTCGACTCGGCGATGATCCTGGCGCGCAGCGCGGGGTCCCGGAATCGGGCCCGCATCGAATCGGTACCGCCATCGGCCGCCCATCCCGGAATGATCAGCGCACCGAGCCCGGTCTGGCCCGACAGGTACGGATAGACATCGGCCGCGATCCAGCGCCCTTCGGCCGATGATCGATTCATCATGCCGAGCACGATGTCACCGCTGCCCTGCTCATGACCCTGCACCTTCATGTGGGTGAAGGTCGGTACGATGCCGGCCCGGAAGCCGATGTCCCGGGTCTCCTCGACGCCGGCACGCGCGCTGAAACCCGTCTCCGGAATGACCCGGTCATGGTTCGGGAAGAAGGTGCGCCACTGCCGCGCCGGCTCCAGCACGGCCACCACTTCATCGGTGGTGGCATAGTAAGCCGGCTTGTAGTCGAGGCCGGACGAGACCCCGAATGCGCCTCGGGCCAGATTCGCAGCCACGAGACCACGCATTGCCTCGATTTCCGCACTGCCGGGCCGCCGGTCCGACAGACCGACCACCTCGCGCCAGATCGAATTGAAGCCGATGCTGGCCGCGACGTTGACCGCAAGCCCGTTCGGTTCGATCGCCGCGAACTGAACGTCCAGATTGGTCGGCCCTCCACCGTCGGCATTGATCAGCTCGGTCGTGACCCCCTGAGTCAGCATGTTGACGGCCGTCGGGAGGGCCGATGGCTGCGCATGGCTGTGAACGTTGACGAATCCCGGAGCCACCACCAGGCCACGCACATCCAGTTCGGTCACACCGCGAGCCGAGCCGATCCGCCCGACCCGGACGATCCGGCCCCCCTGCACCGCCACATCTCCGGTGAAACGGGACGCCCCGGTCCCATCGATGATCAGACCCCCGCGAAGGATGACGTCGTACTGCGGCTGCTGTTCAGCGGGCATGACCAGCAACAGCGCCGCCGCGGCCGTGAGACCAGAGCGTACCAGTGTCATTGCGATTCTCTCAGACGATGAGCAGGAACATTCGGCGCGAAACGCAGCCGGAAACCTTGAGAATAATGCCACAGGCCCGGTCGTGAACCCCTTCGTCTCCTGTCATTTATTTGGACCGTACCGCAGGCTGACTTCCCCTGACGCTCAAACCTGCCATTTTGGCGCATTTGGCAGGTACGATGATTGCCCATGAGCGTAGTCGGACCGGTTGAGCCGGAGTCCGATGACTCCTTTGACCCTTTGAAAGAGAACGAGAATGGCCTCAAAAATCATTGGCATCGACCTCGGCACGACCAACTCAGTCGTCTCCGTCCTGGAAGGCGGCGATCCGGTCGTCATCCCCAACGCCGAGGGTGGGCGTACCACACCGTCAGTCGTTGCCTTCACGAAGGACGGGGAACGGCTGGTCGGCCAGGTGGCAAAGCGGCAGGCCGTCACCAACCCCAAGCAGACCATCTTCTCGATCAAGCGGTTCATGGGTCGCCGGATTGCGGAGGTCGAGGCGGAATCGAAGCGAGTTCCCTACAAGATCAGCCCGGGGGCCAACGGATTGGCTGCCGTCGAGATCGCGGGCAAGACCTACACCCCGCCCGAAATCTCGGCCATGATCCTTCAGAAGATGAAGCAGACGGCCGAGGATTATCTGGGTCACTCGGTCGACAAGGCCGTGATTACGGTGCCGGCCTACTTCAACGACGCGCAGCGGCAGGCGACGAAAGACGCCGGCAAGATCGCGGGCCTCGAAGTGCTCCGCATCATCAACGAGCCGACGGCGGCGGCCCTCGCGTATGGTACCGAGAAGAAGAAAGACGAGAAGGTTGCCGTCTTTGACCTGGGCGGCGGCACCTACGACATCTCCATCCTCGAGTTGGCCGACGGCGTCTTCGAAGTCAAAAGCACCAACGGCGACACCCACCTTGGCGGCGACGACTTCGACCAGGTGCTGATCGATTGGCTCGTCACCGAGTTCAAGAAGGATCAGGGCATCGACCTCTCCAAGGACGCCATGGCGCTCCAGCGGCTCAAAGAAGCGGCGGAGAAGGCCAAGATGGAGTTGTCGAGCACCCAGCAGACCGACATCAACCTGCCCTTCATCACGGCAGATCAGTCGGGCCCCAAACATCTCAACATGAGCCTGACCCGGGCCAAGTTCGAGCAGTTGGTGGACAGCTTGATTCAGCGGACCATTCCGCCGATGCAGCAGGCCCTCAAAGATGCCGGACTCGACCCAAAGGACATCGACGAGGTGCTCCTCGTCGGCGGCTCGACTCGGATTCCCAAGATCCAGCAGATCGTCAAAGACTTCTTCGGCAAGGAGCCCAACCGCTCCGTCAACCCCGACGAGGTCGTCGGTATCGGTGCGGCAATCCAGGGTGGCGTGCTGGGCGGAGAGGTCAAGGACGTTCTGCTCCTCGACGTGACCCCGCTCTCGCTGGGCATCGAAACGCTGGGCGGCGTCACCACGGTTCTGATTCCGCGCAACACCACGATTCCGACCAAGAAGTCGGAGGTGTTCTCGACGGCCGAAGATACCCAGACGACAGTCGAGATCCACGTGCTGCAGGGCGAGCGGCAGATGGCGAGCGACAACCGCACCATCGGCAAGTTCCAGCTGACGGGTATTCCGCCGGCACCGCGCGGCATGCCGCAGATCGAAGTCACCTTCGACATCGACGCCAACGGCATTCTCAACGTCTCGGCCAAGGACAAGACGACCGGCAAAGAGCAGAAGATCCGGATCGAGGCGTCGAGTGGCCTGAGCGACGCCGAAATCGACAAGATGGTCAAGATGGCGGAGGCCAACGCTGCCGCCGACAAGGAGCGGCGCGAAGCCATCGAATCCCGGAACCAGCTCGACGGCCTGGTCTACAAAGTCGAGAAGGATTCGAAGGAATGGGTCGATCGCCTGAGCCCCGAGGTCAAGAGTTCGCTCGACCAGAGCCTCGAGGCCGGCAAGGCCGCGCTCAAGACCGGCGACGCCGCTGGCATCAAGACGGCGCTGGACGCACTCAACAGCGCCTACGCTGCGGCAGGTGCATCGCTCTATCAGAGCGCCAGTCAGACCACCGAGACGGCCGGCGATCAGGCGCAGCAGCCGGGTGCGGCACCCGGCCAGGAAGACGTGGTCGAGGCGGACTACGAGATCGTGGACGACAATACCAAGAAGGAGTAACCGCTCCTTTCGCAGGTAGCGACAGGCCTTTCGCCCGACGGCGGAAGGCCTGTTCGGTTTCCATGGGTTCGCCAACCATCAGGCGAGTCCCTAGATTCTCCGTTCGGGCTGGCAGCCGCCGTCCCGTCCGACGTTGCTCGTGCGGTGATTCACCCGATCAGTACCAGGCTCGTGATGATGACGCCGCTGATTGCCGCGGCTGAAAGGCAGGAAACCCTTGAACGACCCGCGCTATCCCATCGGCCGCTTCGACTACCCTGGCCAAGCCTCCAGCCAGGAGCGCGCCGCCTGGATCGACGAAGTGGCTGCGCTTCCGGCTGCCATGCGCCAAGCGGTCGAGCGCCTCGACGACGGACAACTCGACACACCCTATCGACCCGGGGGCTGGACTCTGCGCCAGGTCGTCCACCACGTCCCCGACAGTCACGTCAACAGTTATGTCCGGTTCAAACTGGCGCTGACGGAGAACGAACCGATCATCAAGCCCTATGATGAGGCCAGCTGGGCAGAACTGCCCGATGCCTGGGAGCCGATTGCCGGGAGCCTCGCGCTGCTGGAAGCGATCCACGCCCGCTGGACCGCGCTGCTGCGGTCGATGTCAGAGGCGGATTGGCACCGGCGATTCATTCACCCGGATTCAGGCCCCACGGACCTGACCCGTGCGCTTGGTTCGTATGCCTGGCACGGGCGACACCACCTCGCGCACATCACCAGGACGGTGACGCGACACGGCTGGTAGACACGCCCCTGCGTCTGCTATCCCTCGGCGGACTCGGGCGGGAACAACTCACGCATCACCACGGCGCGATAGTCGAATATCGCGCGCAGCTGTCGGGCGACCGCAAGCGCGTGAACCATCCGACCGAGCGGCCCGAATGGCAGCCGGTAATCGACGATGTCTTCCACATGGACGCCGCCAGGCACCGAGCGGAACAGATGCCGGTGGTACCACCGGCGGTACGGCCCGACGAGTTGCTCGTCGGCAAAGAGCTGATTCTCCTCGAACTCTGTGATGCGGGATTCCCATCGGAGCGGCACACCATGCAGGCGGAGACGGTACCGGATCCTCGTGTCGCGCTGCACTGTTGGCGTCGAACTGTCGAGCACGCGAAAGGCAAGCCAGGGAGGCGTCAGCCGCTCGAGATTGGCGGGATCCTTGAAGAACGCAAAGACGTCGGCGAGCGTGCCGCCCACAACCTGGGCCCGGCGCAACTGGTAGCCCAACGGATCACGACCGTCCGTTGCTGACCCGAGACTCGGAACATCGACCCTGTCCGGAGGAGGAGAGCTCATGGCCGGAAGATGGCTTCACCTTCCCGCTCCGCCAAGCGGACCTTCCGGTGTGCAGGCCCCGCCTCTCAGAGGGCGCGACCCGGAGCAGCCCCAAGCCTCGTGACCCTCAGTGCCGGAGCCGAACCGGCTGCGTCCAGGCGCGGCGGCCGCTCGAATCGGTCACCCGCGCGCGAACGTATCCCTCACCGCCGCCGATCCGATACGCCGCGGTCAAACCGTCGACCGCAGCAAGGAGCCGGCCTTCGGAGCCGATGAACTCGGTCCGGTAACGGCGATCGGCCGCCTGCAGCACCTCGATGCGAATCTCGTCTCCCGCAACCTGATAGTCGCGCAGCGTCACGCCCGTCGAGCTGTAGAAGTCACCGCGACGCAAGGCACGCAGAATGGCCGGTACCGTCAAGGTGTCGGCGCGGACCATGACCCACCCGCGCCCCGGGCGCGCCAGGTCGGCATTTTCGGCATGTTCCGGCCGGAAGCTGTGACTGTCGTCGTCGGCCACGCCCCAGATCCGCATGCCGCGCGTCAGCAGCGAGTCCCAGAGTGCCTCCACCGACGGCATCGCCCGCCCCGACCCATCACTCCCGCCCAGGTTATGGACCAGGGGATGGCCGTTCCAGATCTCCAGCAAGGTCGAGTCGGGCAGGCCAAGCATCTCGCCGAGGGGAACGGACCATCGAAAGTTCGGATGGTTGATCTGGGCCACGCCGCCCGCCTCCTGTATCGCGTGCAGGTGGTGTCGGTAGGTGGCCGCAACCGTGCTGCCAACGGCAATGTTTCGCTCACCCAGGGGGCGGATGACGTGCGTCGTCCCCAACGCATTGACGTGCGCCTGGCGCCACTTGTCCGGATGGGTCGAGTCGGCCACCCGCTGGGTTATTTCCTGCCCCGAGATGACAAGAAAGCGTTCGGCTGCACCGAAGAGCGCCTCGAGCGGCGCCACGTCGGTGATGAACTCGTGGTCGGTTATGAAGGTGAAGTGGTAGCCGTGTTCCCGGTACCAGCGCACCACCGCATCCGGTGGACTGTCGCCATCGGTGTTGAGGGTATGCGCGTGGGTGTTGCCACGGTACCAGCGCCCCGAGGCTGTGGTCTGAGCCGCGAGGGGAGGTACCATCAGCGTCAGAGCGAGGAGCCAGAACATCCTGGCCATTCAGCGCTTCCCAGACTCGGCGTGGAAGTAGCTGTCGGTGTGGTTGAGCCAGTCCTGCCGAGGCGGCGAGAAGATGTCCATGTCGAGGGTGTCTTCCAGCGCCTCGGCGCGATGCCAGACCATCGACGGGATGTGGAGGACCTCTCCGGCGCCGACGACGACCGTTTCGGCGCCGTCCTCGCCCAGGAAGAAGCGCAGGGCTCCGCTCACGATGTAGGTGAACTGCTCGTTCTCGTGCTGATGCTTGGGCACGACGCTGCCCTGCTTGAGGAATACTTGCGCCAGCATGATCCGATCACCGGTAATCAGCTTGCGGTCGATCTGATCGGTCACCTTCTCGAGGGGAATATCCGACCAGCGGGACAGGGTGCATCCGGCAGACATAGCGGGTCCTTGGTTTGGGAGCGTCGCCCCGGAGCCACAATCGGCCACGCGGCACAGTAGAAGATCTCCCCGCTCTCCGTGTGACGACAGCCCCACTGCCGGGCTCCGTCGGGGCCCCAACCGACCCCAGCGCGACCGCCCGAGACCGCCGGCAGGGAGCGAGTGGGGGTAGCCGGCCGGTTCGATCGTCTAGTATACTGATATGGTGAACACGCTTACTCGCTCCCCCCGACTTATTAGCGTCGTCGGACTGGCCGCAGGGCTTCTCCTTGCGGTCATTCTTCTCGTCGTTATCGGGACGGGCCGGGTTTAGCGCACCATCAAACCCCTGCCCCTCCGAGATGATCCGGACAGGGGCAACGCAACACGACGCGAGGCTCCTTCCGATGGAAGGGGCCTTTTTTCATTGCTCGCGTCGTGAGGCTGAAAAGGGTCATGCGCTACACCGTCAATCTGCTCGTGGAAGAGTTGCCCGCCGCCCTCCGGCGGACCGCCGATTTCCTTGGCGAGAGCCCGCTTCGACTCGAGCACCTGACCCTCACGCCGGGCCGCCCCGCCCGCCTGACGGCGACCTTCGCGCCTAACGCCGCGACCGCGGCCGTCGATCGGTTTGCCGAGGCTGTCCGCGGACGCCTGGAGCGGGACGGTGCGATGCGCTCGGACCCGGGGTCAGCTCCGTACCATTGGCAGGCCGACGGCGCGGGAGACGATCATGTCGACTGAGCCTCCGGTCCCGGTCGTCCAGATCTTCGATACCACGCTGCGCGATGGCGAACAGGCACCGGGTTGCACCCTGCAGCCCGAGTCCAAGATCGCTGTTGCGCGCCAACTGGCTCGCTTGGGTGTGGACATCGTCGAAGCCGGCTTCCCGGCCGCCTCCGAGGCGGAGTGGCAGGCCATCAGGACGATCGCGAGTTCTTTCGGGTCCGAGGGGCCGACCGTGTGCGGTATGGCCCGCGCCATGGAATCCGATGTCGACCGCGCAGCCTCGGCCCTGCATCCCGCGGCTCGGCCGAGAATCCACACCTTCCTGGCAACCTCCGACATCCATCTCGAGCACAAGCTCCGCATAACCCGATCCGCCGCACTCGAACGAGTCGCCTCGATTGTGCGCTACGCCCGCAATCAGGTGCCGGAGGTCCAGTTCTCACCCGAGGATGCCACCCGATCCGACCGGGAGTTCATGTTCGCCGTGCTCGACTGTGCGGTCACCGCAGGAGCAACGATCCTCAACATCCCTGACACCGTCGGGTACGCGACACCAGACGAGTACGGCAACCTGATCGGTGCCGTGGTGGCGCGCTACGCCTCGGCGGGCATCACGGTCTCAGTGCATTGTCACGATGACTTGGGGCTCGCGGTGGCCAACACCATCGCCGGCATCCGAGCCGGGGCACGACAAGCCGAGTGTACCATCAACGGCATCGGAGAGCGGGCCGGCAATGCCGCGCTCGAGGAGGTCGTCATGGCCCTGCGAACGCGGCAGGATCGTCTCCGCCTCGACACCAGAATCGAGGCGCGCGAACTGGTCCGGGCCTCACGACTGGTCGAACGACGCACCCGGATTCAGGTGCCGCCCAACAAGGCAGTCGTCGGGCGGAACGCTTTTGCGCACCAGTCAGGGATTCACCAGGCCGGCGTGCTCCGCCACCGGGCAACCTATGAAATCATGACACGCGAAAGCGTTGGGTTCGACCGTGAGTCGATCGTACTTGGTAAGCACTCGGGCCGCCACGCCCTCAGGGCGAGGCTCGAACGCCTGGGAATCGTCCTCGACGAACAGACGCTCGACGGGGTCTTTCCCCGCTTCAAGGCGGTCGCCGACACCAAGCGCACCGTCTCGGACCGCGACCTGCGCGACCTGCTTGCTGCCGCCAGCATCGAGCCTGCCGGGGAGGTGGCCACCCATGGGCGCTAAGCCGTCTTCGAAGAGGCCCCGTACCCTGGTCGAGAAGATCTGGGACGAGCATGTCGTCAGCCCGGAGCAGAGCGACACGCCGGCCGTGCTGTATGCGGATCTGCACTTGATCCACGAAGTCACCTCGCCCCAGGCGTTTGCCGCGCTGGCCGCCCGCGGCTTGCACGTCCGACGCCCCGACCGCACCATCGCCACCGCGGACCACTCGATCCCGACCCTGCCCGGAACCCACGAGGGCAGGCTCCCGATTACCGACGCCGCTGCCCGCGCACAGCTCGACCGCCTCAGCGCCAACTGCCGCGAGTATGGCATCCGGCTCTACGGACAGGGCCACGACTATCAGGGCATCGTTCACGTCATTGGCCCCGAGCTTGGCCTGACGCAGCCGGGCATGACCATCGTCTGCGGCGACAGTCACACCAGTACGCACGGCGCCCTTGGTGCGCTCGCGTTCGGCATCGGCACCTCTGAAGTGTCACACGTGCTGGCCACCCAGTGCCTGCTCCAGCGCAAGCCGCGTTTCATGGAGGTCCGTATCGACGGCACCCTCCCGAACGGGGTGTCCGCGAAAGACGTGATCCTTGCCGTGATTGCCCAGGTCGGCGTCGCCGGTGGCGCCGGCCACGTCTTCGAGTACCGGGGTCGGGCCGTCGAGGCCCTGACGATCGACCAGCGGCTGACGCTCTGTAACATGTCGATCGAAGCCGGCGCCCGTGCGGGGCTCGTCGCCCCGGATGATGTCACCTTCGAGTACCTGAGCGGACGACCGGAAGCGCCCCAAGGCGCCGCCTGGGAAGCCGCGCTGACGCGGTGGCGCGATCTGCCCAGCGACGAGGGTGCGCGCTGGGACCGGTCGGTGACGCTCGAGGCGAGCCGTCTTGCCCCCATGATCACATACGGCACGACGCCGGCCATGGCCATGCCGATCGACCGGCCGATTCCCGAGCCCGCGCAACTGCCGAATCAGGCCGACCGGCAGGCAGTGTCCCAGGCGCTCCGCTACATGGCTCTCGAGCCAGGCCGACCGCTGATCGGCCATCCGGTCGATGTCGTTTTCGTCGGCAGCTGCACCAACTCGCGTCTCGACGACCTGCGCGATGCCGCCCGCCTGGTGCGCGGGCGCTCGGTTGCCGACGGCGTTCGGATGCTGGTCGTACCAGGTTCGCAGGAAGTAAAACGTGCCGCAGAGGCCGAAGGGCTCCATCACACCTTCCTCGGCGCCGGCGCCGAGTGGCGGGAGCCCGGCTGCTCGATGTGCATCGCCATGAACGGCGACATGCTGGAGCCCGGGCAGTACGCCGTCAGCACCAGCAACCGAAACTTCGAGGGCCGTCAGGGCCGTGGCAGCCGGACCTTCCTCGCCAGCCCTGCCACCGCAGCGGCCGCCGCCGTCACCGGGCGGGTGACCGATCCGCGCACCCTCATCGACGGGAGGCCCGCATGACCCACTGGGCTGCCCCGTGGACCGGCCAGGCCACTCTGCTGGCCGCGGATGATGTCGACACGGACCAGATCATTCCCGCGCGCTACCTTAAGGCGACCACACGCGAAGGACTCGGCGCGCACCTGTTTGCCGACTGGCGGAACCAGGCTGACGGGACTCCGAAACCCGACTTTCCCCTGAATGACCCTGGTGCGGCGGGCCGACCAATCCTGGTGGCGGGACGCAACTTCGGCTGCGGCTCGTCACGTGAGCATGCAGCCTGGGCGCTCGTCGATTTCGGCATCCGCGCCATCGTCGCCCCGTCGTTCGGCGACATCTTCCGCTCGAACGCTCTCAAGAACGGCCTCCTCCCGATTGCGGTGGACAGCGACAGCTGGACCGCCCTGGTCCGGACGCTCGAACAGGTACCGGAAATCGGTCTGACTGTCGACCTGCCAGCTCGGCAGCTTCGGATCGGCACCTGGTCGACCTCATTTCCGATCGATCCCTTCGCCCGATTCTGCCTGATCGAAGGCGTCGACGAACTTGGCTACCTGCTGCAGCAGGCAGGCGCCATCCAGGCATTCGAGGAACAGCACGGATGAACGCGAACATCGTAACCCTTCCCGGCGACGGCATCGGTCCCGAAGTGACGGCTCAGGCCGTTCGAATCCTGACCGCCGTCGCGGACCTGTTCGGCCACCGCTTCCAGTTCGAGAGCGCACCAATCGGTGGGGCAGCCATCGATGCAACGGGATCCGCCCTCCCCGACTCGACGCTCCACGCCTGCCGGTCAGCCAGCGCCGTCCTGCTCGGCGCAGTTGGCGGACCTCAATGGGATGGGGCTGAGGCGACCGTCCGGCCGGAGCAGGGCTTGCTGGCACTCAGAAAGGGGCTGGGCGTCTACGCAAACCTGCGGCCGGTGCGTGTCCCGGACTGCCTGGCCGATCGATCGACCCTGCGGCCTGAGGTGGTCCGCGGCGTCGACCTCGTCGTTGTGCGCGAACTGACCGGTGGGATGTACTTCGGCGACAAGTCGCGCGGCCCCGGCGAGGGTGGCGAAGAGGCCATCGACGTCTGCCGCTACTCCACAGCCGAGATCGAGCGGGTGGCCCGCCGGGCCGGTCAGCTTGCCCGAGGTCGCCGCGGACGGCTCGCGTCGGTGGACAAGGCCAACGTGCTCGAAACCTCCAGGCTGTGGCGAGAAACTGTGACCCGCGTCATGGCCGAGGAGTTTGCGGACCTGACGGTCGAGCATGTGCTTGTCGATGCCTGCGCCATGCACCTGATTCGCAATCCGGGGGCGTTCGACGTCATCCTCACCGAGAACCTGTTCGGCGACATCCTGACCGACGAGGCCGCCATGCTGGCCGGATCGATCGGGCTGCTGCCGTCCGCGTCGCTCGGTGCGCCGGGAACGCCTGGGCTATTCGAGCCCATCCACGGCTCCGCTCCCACGATTGCCGGCCGTGATCTCGCCAACCCGTACGGCGCCATTCTGTCCGCCGCCATGCTGCTCCGACAGGGGCTGTCGCTGGGTACGGAGGCAGACGCGGTCGAGCAGGTCGTCGAACAGGCCTGGAGCGCAGGGCTCCTGCCTGCCGACCTGGCGGACGCATCGACCACACCGTACGGAACCGAGGCCATCGGCGCAGCGGTTGCGGCGCTTCTGACTGACGCCGCCATGCCCGCAACAGCAACCAGGTGAGTGAGGACAGCTTGTTACAGCGTTTACAGGACTCTGACCGGACCGCCTTCGACGAGATCGTGCGAAGCCACGACACCCGCCTGCGCGCGGTGGCCCACCGTGTGGTCGGGTGCCCCGATACGGCGGCCGAGGTGGTCCAGGACGTGTTCTTTCGACTTTGGCGCGATCGCGAAACCATCGAGATTCGCGACCATCTGGGCGGCTATCTGGCCAGAGCCGTCCGCAATCGTGCCCTCGACCGCCAAAAGCGGCTGCGGCTCGAGTATCGCTGGCTCGAACGAGAGGTCATGGAAAGGGAACGCGCCGAGGTCGAACGGATCGCTGGAAGCGTGAGCGATTCCCCCAATCCGGATCGTGGTACCCAGCTGATGCAGGCTCTCGATCAGCTGCCGGAGCGGCGTCGGGAGATCATGCTGCTCCGCTGGCGCGACGGACTCAGCTACGCGGAGATCGCCTCGCGTCTGGACCTGAGCGCCAAAACGGTCGAGAACCAGATCAGCCGCGGGCTCAAGACGCTGCGTGCAATGCTAGGCCCCCTCCGCTCCGATTGACGAAGGCGGCCGGCGGGTGATCTTAGTGGGTCTCCCCGACCCGGGATCCCATGCTATCCGACTCCACGGCGGCAGCCGATCGCGCCCGTCAGGCGCGACACGTCGTCGCAGCAAGTTTTATCGGCACCACCTTCGAGTGGTACGACTTCTTCATCTATGCATCGGCGGCAGCGCTTGCGTTCGGCCCGCTCTTCTTCCCGAACGTTTCCGAGTTCGCCGGCACCCTGGCATCGTTCTCGACCTTCGCGGTCGGCTTCCTGGCCCGACCACTCGGCGGCATCATCATCGGGCACTATGGCGACCGGATCGGGCGCAAGCAGATGCTGGTCGTGTGCCTGGTCACCATGGGTGTCGCCACAGTCCTGATCGGCCTGCTTCCGACCTACGCTCAGATCGGTATCTGGGCGCCCATCCTCCTCGTCCTGCTCCGCGTCATGCAAGGCATCGGCGTAGGCGGCGAGTGGGGTGGCGCGGTCCTGATGGTGGTCGAGTACGCCCCGCCCCATCGGCGCGGGTTCTATGGCGGCTTCGTGCAGATCGGCGTTCCGGCGGGTCTGATCCTTGCCAACCTCGCGTTTCTCGCCGCCGTGGCATGGGTGCCCGAAGCAGAGTTTCTTCGCTGGGGTTGGCGCATCCCGTTCCTGCTCAGCGCGCTGCTCGTGATCATCGGGCTGGTGATTCGATTCCGCCTCGAGGAGACACCAGTGTTCCTCGAGGCGCGCGCCAAAGCCCCGCCGCGCGAGCGACTCCCCCTGGTCGAGACGATCCGAAGTCACTGGCGTCAGGTGGTGACAGGCGGACTGGTGCTCTCCAGCAACACCATGATGGGGTATGTCCTGATCGCCTATGTGTTGTCGTACGGCGTCAGCAAGCTGGGCATGCCGCGCAGCACTATGATTACTCTGGTGCTGATTGCCGCCAGCGTCTGGTTCGCAACCTGCCTGCTGTTTGCGGCATGGTCTGACCGCTGGGGACGCCGCCGTGTCTGCATCTGGGGTCTGGTGGGCGGCCTGCTATGGGCGTTTCCGTTGTTCTGGCTGCTCGATACCCGCGAACCGGTCCTGATGGGCCTGGGACTCGCAGTGCTGGCGGTACCTGTCGCGGCCTCATACGCACCGATCGCCGCTCTGCTGTCCGAGCTGTTCCCCACCAGGATTCGATACACCGGCACCTCCCTGGCATATCAGTTCGGCTCCCTGGTGGGTGGCGCCTTCGTTCCGATGATCTCGGTGGCGCTGTTCGAGCTTACCGGTACCTCCCTCGCAATCTCGGCCTATATGGCCGTCGCCATCGGCGTCGGACTGGCCGCAACTCGATTCATCCCGGAGACAACGACCGTCCGACTCGACAAGGCCGACTGAGCCTGATTCCCTGCCGCGAGTCCGCCGCCGGCGGCGTCAGGCCACCGCGCCAGCTGACTGGGCGGTCGGATTCGCGGCCAGGAAACGCATCATCTGACGCAGCCGCGCACCGACAGCTTCGATCTGATGGTCACCCTGACGCCGCCGTTCCGCCAGCAACCGAGCCCGGCCTGACCGGTGCTCGGCCAGCCACTCGCGGCTGAACTGCCCGCTCTGCACTTCGGCCAGAATCGCACGCATCGTTTCGCGAGTGCGCTCGTCGACGATCCGCGGGCCTGCCACGTAGTCGCCATACTCCGCCGTATCCGAGACGGAGTACCGCATCAGGCCCAGGCCGCCCCGGTACATCAGGTCGACGATGAGCTTGAGCTCGTGGAGGCACTCGAAGTACGCGACCTCCGGCTGGTAACCAGCCTCCACCAGCGTGTCGAAGCCGGCCTGGACCAGCGCCGTGACGCCGCCGCACAGCACCGCCTGCTCACCAAACAGATCCGTCTCCGCTTCCTCGGCAAAGGTTGTCAGTAGCACGCCCGCTCGGGTGCACCCGATGGCCTTGGCATAGGCCAGCGCGTCGTCGAGCGCGCGACCCGAGGCATCGGCCTCCACCGCCACCAGCGCCGGAACGCCCTCGTCGCTGACGAACAGCTCGCGGAGCCGATGCCCGGGACACTTCGGGGCGACCAGGCTGACATCGACGCCCTCCGGAATCTGGATCTCGCCGAACCGAATGCTGAAGCCGTGCGCAAACATCAGCGTCTGTCCGGGGCGAAGGTGGGGCTCGATTTCCCGTTCATAGAGCGCCCGCTGATCAGGATCAGGCACGAGTACCATGATGATCGACGCGGATCGCGTCGCGTCGGCGGTGGTAGCCACCTCGAGCCCGGCGGACCGGGCCAGGTCCCAGCGTGGCGATCCCGGCCGCAATCCGACGACGACCTCGACACCACTGTCGGCCAGATTCTGGGCATGGGCATGGCCCTGGCTTCCAAAGCCGATCACGGCGACCCGCCGACCACGCAGGCGAGCCAGATCGGCATCACGATCATAGAACAGGGTTGGCGCCGATACTTCACGCGGCTTCGTCATGGATGGTCTCCTCGATATCCGTTTGAGAATGGACGTCGATCAGCCGAGCCAGCTGGCGCCGGACCTGATCGTGATTGGCACTGGTAATCGTGAGCATGAGACGACTGCGCTCGAGCCGCTCAGCCGGGTGAACAGCCAGCGCATCGACGGCAACCCGACGGCGCCGCAACAGACCGATGACGCGCTCGAGCCCGAGCAGCCCGCCACCTACGCTGACCAAGTAGGTCCGTTTGGACAGGGATCTCATTGCACCGCCTCCGTCGCGGTCGCGATCATGGCATCGATGGCCGCCCCGGGAGGAACCATCGGGAAGACGTTGGCTTCGCGCTCGACCCGGAAGTCGATCAGTACCGCGTCAGGCGCGCGGCTGACGCGGTCGAGCACTGCCGCCAGATCATCGGTGTGCTCGACAGCAACGGCCTGGAGTCCGTAGGAACGGGCCAGGGCGGGAAAATCAGGACCGGAGAGGGGCGTGCCGGAGTAGCGGCGGTCGTGGAAGAGCTGCTGCCACTGCCGCACCATGCCCAGGTACCCGTTGTTGATGACGGCGATACGAAGATTGCGAACACCCTCTTGTACCACTGTCGCCAGCTCCTGATTCGTCATCTGGAATCCACCATCACCGACGATGGCCCAGACCGTGGCCTCCGGCCGAGCAATGGCAGCGCCGAGGGCAGCCGGTACCGCGAATCCCATAGTACCCGCACCACCGCTGGTCACATGCGCACCCGGCGCATCCCACGAGAGCCACTGCGCCGCCCACATTTGGTGCTGACCAACATCAGAAACCACCAGCACGGGGCCGTTGCCGCGCCATGCCCTCTCCAGCGCCCGGTAGACGTCGCGAGGCGGCAGGGTGCCGCACCCCCCCAGACCGTCATCCGATTGCCGCCCGCGCCTGGCAGCCGTCTCCTCGATCTCCCGCAGCCAGTCAGCGCCCTGCCGGATCGGCGCCTGCCTCATCATCACCTCGAGGACGGCGCGTGCATCACCAATCAGCTCGACAGCAGCCGGAATCGTCTTGCTGAGCTGCGATGGCTCGATGTCGAGATGCACGACCGTGGCCCGCGGCGCAAACCGGGCAGCGGGTCCGGTAACCCGATCATCGAAGCGCGCACCGACGGAAAAGAGAACGTCGCAGGCCTGTAGCGCGCGGTTGACCGCCACGGAACCGTGCATGCCCGCCAAGCCGATCGAGAGACGATGCCCTTGCGGAATTGCGCCGAGCCCAAGCAGGGTCGTGGCAACTGGCAGGTCCATCCGCTCCGCCAGCATCCGGAGCTGGTCCGCAGCCCCTGACTGAATCACCCCATGACCGGCAAGGATCAGCGGCCGCCTGGCCTCGACCAGAAGAGCCAGTGCGGCGTCGAGCTGCCGGGCGAGCGGCAGCGGCGCCCGAACCTGCTCGGCCGCGGCCATATGCGTGACCCGTCGGGAAGGCGTCGGGAGCGCGCGGCCCTGTTGCGCATCTTTGGTAATGTCGAGCAGCACCGGCCCCGGTCGCCCCTCTGTGGCAATCCGGATCGCCTCCGCCACGGCCTCCTCGATGTCGTCGGCCGAGCATACCAGCCGACTGTGCTTGACGATGGGAAGCGTGATGCCGATGATGTCAATTTCCTGAAACGCATCCGTACCAAGCAGGTGGCTGGCGACCTGGCCGGTAATCGCCAGGAGCGGCGTTCCGTCCATCCAGGCGTCGGCAATCGGGGTCACCAGATTAGTAGCGCCCGGCCCGCTGGTCGCTACGCAGACGCCGATCCGGCCGCTGGCTCGGGCGTATCCCTGCGCCGCGTGCCCAGCCCCCTGCTCGTGCCGACAGAGGACGTGGCGAACCCCGGTTTCAGGCGCACCGAGGGCGTGGTAGAACGGCATGATCGCGCCCCCGGGAATTCCGAAGACGGTCTCGACCCCGTGCGCACGGAGCGCCCGACACAGCAGCTCAGCGCCGGTTACCGTGTCGCCAGGCACGCATCCTCCAGGCGCAGGGGTATGGCCTCAAGCCCCAGTACGGCGCCGTCGCTCGCGCTGCCGACCAGGGCCGCATAGCGCGCCAGCCAGCCGCGCTGCGGCATGGCCCGGTTCGAGCGGGCCAGCGTCCGCGCCGCCAGCCGATCCTCACCGCCGTCGACATCGAGTCGGCCCGCGGCGAGATCGATCCGGATGGGATCGCCGTCGACGAGACGACCGATCGGCCCGCCTGCCGCAGCTTCAGGACTGACGTGGCCGACACAGAGGCCCCGAGTGCCACCCGAGAAGCGGCCATCGGTAATCAGCGCCACCGACGACGACAACGGTGACCCCTTGAGGAAGCTCGTCAGTGCGAGCATCTCCCGCATTCCGGGGCCGCCCCGGGGGCCTTCGAAACGCACCACCACAACGTCACCAGGCTGAATCACCCCGGTGCGCGCCCCATCGAGCGCCTCTTCTTCGCTTTCGAAGACGCGGGCCGGCCCGGTAAAGCCTCGGCATCCCGGCTCCAGCGCACCGGTCTTGATGACCGCCCCATCCGGCGCGAGATCCCCGAAGAGGACCTCCAGGCCCCCCGTGGGCGAGTGGGCGTCGTCGATCGAGCGAACCGCCCCACCCTCGGCGCGGGCGCCGGATCGGAATCGGCCTCGCAGCGGGCCGCCCTCGACCGTCACGGCGGCTGGATCGACCAGATCAGGCGAACGGGACAGCTCAGCAAGCACGGCCCCAACCCCGCCGGCCAGATGAAGGTCCTCGATGTGCCACTGCCGATTGCCATCCCAGGCGGGCGCCAGCTTGGCAAGATGGGGCGTCCGCCGTGCGACCGCGTCGAAGCGAGCAATCGAGTACGGCACTTCCGCCTCTCGCGCCAGCGCCAGCAGATGCAGTACGGTGTTCGACGAACCGCCAAGGGCGGAATCGAGCGCCACGGCGTTGTCGAGCGACACCGCCGTTACCACGTCCCGAAAGCGCCGTCCTTCACGCACGGCCGCCAGCAGCGCCTCCGCCGAGGCCGTGAGCAGGGCTCGTCGCTCGTCGGAGATCGCGAGCGCGGTGCCGCTCCCTGACAAGCCCAGGCCCAGCGCCTCGACGATGCAGTTCATCGAGTTGGCAGTGAACATGCCGCTGCAACTGCCGCAGGTAGGGCAGGCGGAGCGTTCGAGGTCCAGCAAGTCCGCATCATCGATCCGCCCGGCGGCATGCGCACCAACGCCTTCGAAGACCGAAACGAGATCGATGGCCTGACCGGTTCGGCTTCGGCCCGCCTTCATGGGGCCACCCGAGACGAATACGGTCGGCAGGTCGACCCGGGCCGCGCCCATCAGCATCCCGGGTACGATCTTGTCGCAGTTGGGCAGACAGATCAGGCCGTCGAAGCAATGCGCAGCCACCATGGTCTCGACCGCGTCGGCAATCAGTTCGCGCGACGGCAGCGAGTAGCGCATGCCCTCGTGTCCCATCACGATCCCGTCGTCGACCCCGATGGTATTGAACTCGAACGGAATCCCGCCGGCAGCGCGAATCGCGTCTTTGACCAGCCGGCCGAACTCCTGGAGGTGGGTGTGCCCCGGGACGATCTCGACATAGGAGTTACAGACCGCGATGAAGGGGCGGTCGAAATCCGCCTCGCTCCGGATCGCGCCAGTGGCGCGCAGCAGACTGCGGTGCGGCGCCCGGGATGCGCCTCGCTTGATACGGTCGGACAACATGAAAGAACCTCGGAGAGCAGCTGCTCCCGGAAACGCGAACGGCCCCTCCGGATCATCGAGAGGGGCCGCTTCGGCTGCTCACCCCTCCCGAGAACCGGGGAGGGGACTGGCTCGCTACGTTAGCACAAGCTCGCGTCCGCTCCCCATTGGCCAAGGCCAACGACGAGTCCGACGACGAGAATGATGACGGCACCAAGCCGGGTGCGAAGGGCGTTCATATCCACTAGACGACTGGAGCGAAGCTCCCCCCCATCGAAGGGCCCCGAACAGCCCGCCGACGCCGAATCACCGCTGCCCAGGCTGCGACCTCTGTCCCTAGTGGCGCATCCATTGCTTGATATACTTAGGGGGTCGGGGGTTCTCCAGAGTGACGCGCCGCAGCCCCGATCGGCCCAGCAACTCGGTCGGCGCACTATCAGGGACGTGGAACGCCTATGTCCGTACGCTCGTTGAACTGGCTCAAATTCGGTGGCTTGGTGGCCTTTGCGTTTGTGATTGGCCTGCTGTTCGCCAGCCTCCTCGATGTTCCATCCACCAGCCTCGCCCAGGAACGAAAATCAGTCACGGGCGCAGTGATTCCGGCGTTGAACCCGCAAACCGAAGAGCGGGCCACCGCCCCCACCGGGTCGGCGGCCGCTTCGCTGATCAGTCTCTCGGATGCCTTTGCCGATGTCGCCGAGACCGTCCGGCCGAGTGTGGTGTACATCCGCTCCCGACGGACCGAACGGGTCGTCGATCAGCGGCGGGTACCCCAGGGCTTCGAGGAGTTCTTCGGACCCAGGAACCGCGGTCGCAACGAGCCTCAGGTCGAGACCGGCTCAGGGTCCGGATTCGTGGTTTCGAAAGACGGCTACATCCTGACCAACAACCACGTCGTCGACGGCGCCGATCAGGTCATGGTGCGGATGCTCGACCGTCGCGAGTACCCCGCAAAGGTCATCGGGACCGACCCAACCACCGACGTTGCCGTCATCAAGATTGAAGCGGCCCGCGGCACCACGCTTCGACCGGTTCAACTCGGCTCGAGCACTCGGTCCCGGGTCGGCGAATGGGTGCTGGCTGTCGGTAACCCGCTGTCGGAGAACCTGAGCTTCACCGTCACCTCCGGCATCATCAGCGCCAAGGGCCGCGGTCAGCTGCCCCTCCCGGGGTTTTCGGAGCGGTCGATCCAGGACTTCATCCAGACCGATGCGGCAATCAACCGCGGCAACAGCGGCGGTCCGCTGCTTAACGTCCGAGGCGAGGTGATCGGAATCAACTCCGCGATCTTCAGTCCGACGGGCGTCAGCGCAGGCTATGCCTTTGCCATTCCGATCGACCTGGCCCGGCAGGTGATGGACCAGCTGATCTCCAAGGGCAAAGTGGAGCGCGCGGCCCTCGGCGTTCAGGTCACCGACGCCTCGCCCGAGGATGCCGAATGGGCCGGTCTCGACGGCGTCTACGGCGCCAAGATCAACGATTTCCCGGCCAACTCGCCCGCGAGGAACGCAGGATTGCAGCAGGGCGACATCGTGATCGGCGTCGACGGGCAGCGGGTCGAGTACGTTGCCCAGCTGCAGCAGCTCGTGGGCTTCCGGCGGGCGGGCGAATCCGTCAAGGTCGAAGTGGCACGCAAAGGTGGCACCCGACGTACCTTTGACGTCCGCCTCATCGGACAAGACGCGACGTCTCCCGAAACCCAGGTGGCGGGCGGCGCGGCCGCACCAGGCACCGATGCATCTTCCGCGCTGCGCGAGCGGCTCGGCATCAACGGTTCGGCTCTCTCCAGCGAGATGGCTCAGCAGCTGCGGCTTCCCGCTACGGCCAAGGGCGTTGTCGTCGAGTCGGTCGATCCGTACGGTCCTGCGGATGGCCTGCTGATCAGCGGCGGGCTGATCAACATCATCACGGCGGTGGAAGACAAACCCGTCGGCAACGAAGCGGAACTGAGCGCGGTGCTCCGTTCCTACCCGCCAGGAACCGTGGTGTCGCTCAACGTGCTGCAGTACGCCAGAGGCGACGAACGACCCACCACGCGGATCGTTCGGGTCCGGCTGAAATAGGCCGCCCAAAGGGCAGCAAAAGAGGGCAGCTCGGCGACGCCGGGCTGCCCTCTCGCCTTTCGCGACCCTTAGTTATTTCGGCTTGGCAACCGGAATTCCGTTGGCCGAGGCGACGGAATCCCAGAAGTTCCAGCCCCAGCCAACCAAAGTGCCGTTGATGACCACCAGCGGCGACATCCGGCGATCCTCGAGATCCTCCGGATTGGTCTTGCCAAGCCGGGGGTAAAACATCGTCTCGATGTACTGCCCCTGATAGAGATAAGGGTCGGTGCGCTTCGGGGCGACCCCGCCCATGACAGCCGAGGCGCTGTCCTTGGAAATACCGACAGTCAGGGAATTCAGGCGGCGGTCCCCCCGCTCGCACCCCACTATCAGCACTACCGCCGCCACGACCAGCGCTCGAACGGAACCCCGGGCTGTGATGCGCATCACCATTTCCAACGTTGGAAGTCGAAGTCGAACAACCACTTACAGGGCGATGAATCTAACACAGCCCTCAAGCTTTTCTAGTCCGAGCCGATCCTTGAGGAGACTGCGCGTTTCCCTCACCCCGGCGCGAGATGGGTATGGCTCTGCAGATTCACGGCACATGCACGACGATCGACTTGAACGTTCTCGACGGCTATCGGGCCCTCCAGGGCGAGAACGAGCCGGACATCGTCACTGAGCTGATCGACATGTTTCTTGCCGACCTACCGTCGCGGATCGCCATGCTGCGCCAGACGGTCGAGGCAGGCGACGTCGCCGCAACCCGACGCGCGGCCCATGCGCTCAAGGGCGCTGCCGCTACACTGGGGGCGACGGCCCTGGCCGGGATGTGCGACTACATCGAGTCCACAGCGAGGGCGGGGTCAGTCGCACCCGCCTCCGAACTCCTCGACGAAGTCGATGCCGAGGGCGCACGCTGCCGCATCGCTCTGCTGAAACATCGGCGCCCCTGACGGCAGTCCAGCCCTCGAGGTGGATTGAGGTTGCAGGGCGAAACAACCTCTCGCGGACGCATCCCAAAGCTTGTACTGTTTACATAGCACATCTCGCGAACGTGGCGAAACTGGCAGACGCGCAGGACTTAGGATCCTGTCCCATACGGGGTGCGGGTTCAACTCCCGCCGTTCGCATCCGCCGGCCCTACTCGCCGCGCAACGAAATACAACTCGGCGGAGCACCATCCCCTCGCTTGGAGGTGGCCCTTGGAAGCGTTTGCTGACGGCATCGGGGCATTCGGAAGCACGGTCTTTCGGCTCGCGGCTCTTGCGTTCCTGCTGCTCAACGGCGCCGCGATCGCAGCCGTGCTCCTGACCCGCAACCGGGAGCTGGTCAATCGCTGGACCGGACGGATTCTCGCCGCCAATCTGCTGCTCCTGGGGGTCGGGCTCGGTACGCCGGCGGTGACGTTCACCCTCAAGCTGGTCGTCGAAGCGGTCAGCAGCACCCAGCCCAACCCCGCGATGACCAGGCAGGCCGTCGACCCCTGAGCCGCCCCTCCCGGCACGCCGCCAGGAGCCTGCACGAGGTGGCCCCCCGGCCCGGGCCCCGTACCATTATGTTTCCGGGCTATGTCCGACATCACGATCGTCAAGACGGCCGAAGACGCGGCCTCCAAAGCATTTCAAGTCACGGTACCGGTCGAGCGGGTCAAAGCCGCCGAAGACCGGGCTGTCGCTCAGTACAGCCGGCAGGTCCGGCTTCCCGGCTTCCGCCAGGGCAAGGCTCCGGTTGCCGTCGTCCGGAAGCGGTTCGGCGACGCCATCAAGCAGTACGTCGTCGAGGAGGTGCTCCGCGAGAGCTGGGAGCAGGCCCGAACCGCGGAAGACCTCAAGCCGATTGCCGATCCGAGCGTTCGCAACCTGAAGTTCGAAGACGGCCAGGCGGTCGAATTCGAGTTGCAGGTCGAGGTCCGGCCCGAGATCAAGGTCGATCAGGTGAGCGGCCTCTCGGTCCAACGCACCGTGCCGCCGGTCACCGACGAGATGGTCACCGAGCAGCTCGATCAGCTGCGCGAAAGCAAAGCGGCCTGGCTGCCGGTCGACGATGCTGCCCCAGTCGAGGGCAACATGGTTCGGGTCGAAGTTGCCGCCATCGAGGATGGCGAGCGGAAGCCCGCACAGCCCTACACCATCGTCATCGGCCAAGGCCAGGCGCTGCCCGCCCTCGAGGAGCAGATTCTCAAGCTCAAGCCGGGCGAGTCGGCCGAGACCGAGATCCGCTTCCCCGACGACCATCCGGATGAATCCCGCCGCGGCCAGGCGCGCAGCGTGCATATCACAGTGCACGAGGTCAAGCGCCAGGAACTCCCGCAACTCGACGACGCGTTTGCCAAATCGGTCGGCGACTTCGACGATGTCGCGGCCCTGACCGCGGGCGTGCGGGCCGACCTCGAACGCTCCGCCGAGCGCGAAGCCGACCAGGGCGTCCGCGAAGCGCTGATCGAGCAGGTCATCAGCCGTAACAACATCGAAGCGCCGCGTTCGATGGTTGAACGCACCCTGCACGCCTACCTGCACGCGTACAACATTCCGCACGAGCAGCAGGACCGCTTTTACGGCGAGTTCCGCCCGGTGGCTGAACGTCAGGTCCGGCGTGAACTGGCTCTGGGCGCCATCGCAGAGGCCAACAATCTGTTCGCCAACGAAACCGAGATGGACGAGCGGATCAAGGCGCTGGCCGACGCGCGGGGTGTCTCGTTCGGCGAAGTCTACGGACAGCTCGAGAAGGCCAAGCGTCTGGGCGAGCTCGAGCGCAGCATCACGGAAGACAAAGTCTTTGCCTTTCTGATCGGCCAATCCACCATCGACAAGGGTTGAGCATGAGCACGACCATGCTGTATCCCCCGTACATCATCGAGCGGTCACCGCGCGGCGAGCGGAGCTACGACATTTTCTCGCGCCTGCTGATGGACCGGATCGTCTTTCTCGGCGCGCCAATCAATGATGACGTGGCCAACATCATCATTGCGCAGCTGCTCTTTCTCGACGCAGACAATCCCGAGAAAGACATCTACATGTACATCAACTCGCCGGGCGGCCACGTCCACAGCGGCATCGCGATCTACGACACGATGCAGCACCTGCGGGCGCCGGTCAACACGATCTGCATGGGTATGGCAGCCTCGATGGGCGCCTTCCTCCTCGCAACGGGCACCAAGGGCAAGCGCGCTGCCCTGCCCCACGCCCGGATCATGATCCACCAGCCGTCAGGTGGCTCGCAGGGTACCGCCGCCGACATCGAGATTGCCGCCCGCGAGATTCTGCATACGCGGCACACGATGAACCGGCTGTTCGCGAAGCATACCGGTCAGCCAATCGAGGCCATCGAACGGGACTCGGACCGGGACCGCTACATGTCGGCCGAGGAAGCCAAGGCGTACGGCATTATCGATCAGATTTTCGAACCCCGCGCCGGCTCGACCCCGGACGCCAAATAAGCCTATCTCCGGGGGTCGGATCAGAGAGAGGCGGAGCCCGGTGGTTCCGCCTCTTTTCTATGCGCGTAGCCAAGCCACCTTCCATCACAATTGACTATCGCCAGGCTACATTACATAGACCATGTCGATCAATCTCCGTGATCTCGCCCTCCGGGACCTGTACGCCATTACCCTCCTGGCGCGACACCGGCACTTCGGACGAGCGGCCAGGGAGGCGGGGATAACTCAGCCCTCGCTGTCTGCCCTGGTCCGACGGGTCGAGTCTGCCCTGGGCAAGACGCTTTTTCACCGGACCTCCCGGCGCTGCGATATCAGCGAAGCCGGCGTGGTCGTGGTCGAGACGTTCGACCGGATGCTCAAAGATCTCGACGGCCTGACTATCCCCGCTGGCGCCACCGTGATCGAGGGCCCGCTACGACTCGGCTTCATTCCGACTCTCGGCCCATACCTGATCCCGCACCTGCTCGGCCCGGTCAGGAAGGCATTCCCCGAGGCCAGGCCGTTCTTCCACGAAGAGCAAACGGCCGCCCTGGTTACCATGGTGCGTGAGGGGAAACTGGACTGCGCCATCCTGTCCTTCCCAATCGAGTCGGATGGACTGGTCGAGCTCCCGCTCTTCGAAGAGGAACTGGTGCTGGCCGTCCCGGATGGGCATCCCCTGGCCGGGCGGGAGGCGCTGGCCCTGACCGACGTTGCCCGCACCGAGCTGATTCTGATGGAGAACGGCCACTGCCTGCGCGACCAAACCATCGCCCTCTGCGGGCGAGGCGAGCTCGACGTGGTTCCCTTCCACGCCACCGGCCTCGAGACCCTGAGAGGCATGGTAGGGGCGGGCGTGGGGTGCGCCGTGTTCCCGGCGCTGGCAGCGCTCGCCGACACCGGACCCAGCCCGATACGCTACCTCCGGTTCCGACCGCCCGAGCCGGGGCGGACCGTCGGGATTCTGGCACGGCGCGACCCCGAACGCCTCCGGGTGGCTCGGGCCTTCCAGGCCATGATGTCATCTGTGCCCCTGACGACGTGGTACCGGCAACCAATCTGAGGAGCCCAAGGTCCAGACCGTACCTTGTTGGTATTCAATCAGTTACCGAAACAGCCCGCCGACGCAACTCGAAACAAAACCTTGACTCTCGACCGCGGTCCGGCGCACTTTTAGCAACATCGCAGGACGACCGGGGCGTGCCAGGTCGGCCCCGCTCGCGAAACCATCACCGTCACCGACTTTGGGTATGTCCAACGACAAGCATCTGCGGTGCTCGTTCTGCGGCAAGTCGAAGGATTCGGTCCGAAAGTTCATTTCGGGCCCGTCGGTGTACATCTGCAATGAGTGCATTACCCTCTGCAACGAGATTCTGGCAGAGGACGAAGAGCGGGAAGTCGTCGATAACATCACGCACGTCCCGACTCCGAGCGAGATCAAAACGGTTCTCGACCAGTACGTCATCGGTCAGGAACGTGCCAAGCGGGCCCTCTCCGTTGCCGTCTACAATCACTACAAGCGAATCAACGCCTCGGCGGGCCGGGACAACCAGGTCGAGCTCGACAAGTCGAACATCCTGCTGCTTGGACCAACCGGCGTCGGCAAGACATTGCTGGCGCAGACGCTCGCGCGCATCCTCGACGTTCCCTTCACCATTGCCGATGCAACGACCCTGACCGAAGCAGGCTACGTCGGGGAGGACGTCGAAAACATTCTGGTCCGACTGCTCCAGGCCGGCGAGTTCAACGTGGCCGAGTGCGAGCGCGGCATCGTCTATATCGACGAGATCGACAAGATTGCCCGCAAGTCGGAGAATCCGAGCATCACCCGCGATGTCTCGGGCGAAGGGGTCCAGCAGGCCCTGCTCAAGATCCTCGAAGGCACCGTCGCCTCGGTACCTCCGCAGGGAGGCCGCAAGCATCCGCAGCAGGAGTATATCCAGATCAACACCAAGGATATTCTCTTCATCTGCGGCGGCGCGTTCGACGGACTCGACAAGATTCTCCAAAGCCGCCTGGGCAAACAGCAAATCGGCTTCGGCACCGTGGAAACCGACGACGGGCACCCGCAGGCGATCGACAAGCAGAATCCCTTCGCGCTGGCCGAGCCGGATGACCTGCTCCGCTTTGGCCTGATTCCGGAACTGGTCGGGCGCCTGCCCGTCATCGTCTCGCTCGAATCGCTCAACGAAGAAGCGCTGGTGCGCATCCTGCTCGAACCCAAGAACTCGATCACCAAGCAGTATCAGAAACTCTTCGACCTCGAAAACGTCGGCCTGACGTTCGATCACGAGGCGCTTCGTGCCGTGGCCCGAAAGGCGCTCAAACGTGGCACCGGCGCTCGCGGGCTCCGAGCCATCCTCGAAACGGTGATGACCGATACCATGTACGAACTCCCCAACCGGGACGACGTGCGCGAGGTGGTCATTACGCCCGAGTGTATCAACGAGCAGAAGCAACCTCTCATCATTACGGAGCAGCGGCGCCAGGTCAAAGAGGCGTGAGCGCGGCAACCCCTCCGTGGCCGTAACCACCGTATTTTCGGATCTGCCGGTTGAGTTCATCGGCAGCTTCCCCGACCCCCGCCATCCGCTGGTACCTCCGCTGCCCGAGCTGATCTTTCTCGGTCGGTCTAACGTGGGGAAGTCGAGTCTCATCAATGCCCTGGCCGGACGCCGGATTGCCAAGACGAGTGGCACTCCGGGCAAAACCCAATTCCTGAACGCATTCCGCTTTCCCGGTTTCTATCTGATCGATCTGCCCGGCTACGGCTATGCCAAGCTTGCGAGGACCGAGCGGGGCCGGCTCCGCAAACTGGTCAAGGATGTCATCGCAACCAGAAGCGGGCACGGCGCCGTGGTCTGGCTGCTCGACATCCGGCACCCGCCCTCCGAGGACGACCTGGCCATGGCCGACCTGCTCGCTGATGCGGGTCGCGAGACGGTCATCGTGCTCACCAAGGGTGACAAGCTGTCCCAGGCCCAGCGGCACGCTGCGACCAGGGCCCGCGCCGACGACCTCGGCCTCGACTCCGACGACCTGCTGCTGACCAGCAGCGCCAAAGGATTCGGCATTGCCGAGCTTGCCCGGCACCTCGACGAGGCCACCCGGGATCCGAATCTGGGCCGCGGAGCCCGTTGAAGGGCCACTCGACCCTCCAGACGTTCTCATCCGCCGACGGAGTCCAGTGATGGACGACTCGATCATCCTCTACCTCGCCCTTGGCGTCATTGCGTTCCTGTACGCATCGGTAGGACATGCCGGTGCCTCGGGGTACATCGCGGTGTTGACGCTGGCGGGGATGGCGTCGGAGGTGGTCCGACCAACTGCGCTGATCCTCAATATTCTGGTGGCCGGGCTGACGACCTTTCAGTTCGTCCGGGCCGGGTACTTTGCCTGGCACCGGTTCCTGCCCTTTGCGGTTGCTGCGCTTCCCGCCTCCTTTCTGGGTGGTTTCATCCACGTCCCAACCGAGATCTTCAAACTCCTGATTGGCGTGGTACTGCTCTTCTCCGCCGCCCGGTTCGTGATGAAGTCCGAGGATCCGCCTGCAACTCGATTTCCGCGGCTCTGGGTCGCCCTCACGGTCGGTGCCGCGCTCGGCCTGCTGTCGGGGCTGACCGGGACCGGTGGGGGGATCTTCCTCACGCCGCTGATGTTGCACCTGGCCTGGGCCCGTACCAAGGAAACCGCTGCAGTATCGGCCCCCTTCATTCTGCTCAACTCCATCGCCGGGCTGGCGGGGTTCCGGGTCGGCGGCGGCAACCTGCCAGAGTCAGGCTTCGTCCTGACCCTGGCGCTGGTCGTCATCCTTGCCGGCGGACTTGGCGGCTATTTCGGCAGTCGGCGCTTCCCGGTCAAAGTCATCCGGCTCACGCTGGCGGTCGTGCTGGCCATTGCCGGTGCGAAGCTCGCCTTCGGGGGCTAGCGGGGTTGGGAGGGGCGTCGGGCGCACCTAGATTGCCGACCGGTCCCCGATATCGAGGTCTCTGATGCCCCTCCTGCCTCTCCGGAAACTCGCGCTGCCCGGTGCTGCGCGGCAGCACATCGACCATTGGCTGGCCGACCTGGACGGGCGCCTTTCGGGTCCTGAACAGGACTGGGGCCGAGTCTGCCGGGAAACGCTCTTTCCCCTCTGGTACCCGGGTCAGGGAACCTACGATGAGGCCCTGGAGCGGGCCGCGAGCCTGCCGGGTGGTCGGCTGGCCGTCGATGCCCTGGATCCGGCCAACATCACCCTCGAACCCGAGTACTACGCCGACTGCGACGCAGCCGCGTTTGCCAGGGTCAAACCGCTGCTCTGGCTCTGGTATTCGTTCGATCGCACCCCTCTCGGCGGGCAGAACGTCCAGCTCGGCGTCGAACTCCGGCGCCTCCTGGCGGCCAGGATCTTCAGGCGCTGCGGCGCCAACTTCAAATGCTTCCAGCACACCGAGTTTTCGTTCGGCTACAATATGGAGGTGGGTGACGACGTGGTGGTCCATCGCCATGTCCTGCTCGACGATCGAGGCGGACTGGTCCTGGGCAATCGGGTCAGCATCTCGGACTACGCCAACATCTACAGCCATACCCACAGCATCGTCGACCAGCGGGATGTGACCAACGCGGTCACCACGCTCGAAGACGATGTCCGGATTACCTACCACGCGACCGTGCTGGCCGGAACCCGGGTTGCGAGCAACGGTATGGTGGGTGCCATGGCCCTCGCGACGAAAGACGTCAAATCGTACCACGTCAACGTCGGTATTCCGGCGAAATCGGTTCGGGTCAAGCCCAACGCTCCACGCGAAACCTACGTCACCGAACGAGTGGCTCGCCGGGGCGAGTAGCCCCTCCCTCCGGCACCGTTCGCGGTGCCTCGCCAGACCCCGATCCGCCCGGGCTCGTGACCCGTTCGTCGCCAAATCGTCGCCGGACGGGGCGGCCGTGACACAATCGTTGCAACTTCGTCCCAGATCAGAGACGCACGACCGGCAGGTTTGATCGCGTCGAGGGGTCCATGTCGGACGGCCCTCGACCGAATTCTTCAACGACCGGTCGAGATGATGACGCGTTTCACGAGATGGTTGCTGGCGCTGGCCAATCTGGCCCTGCTGTCGAGCCTGCCGAACACGGTAGTTGCACAGGAGCCGACCGGTCGAGTCACCGGGCGGGTTGTCGATGCTGCGCAGGGAGCGCCGATTGCCGGTGCCATCGTCGAGCTGGTTGGCACCTCGACACCGCACCGCACCTCGACGTCTTTGGACGGGCGTTACACCTTCCTGACAGTGCCAGCCGGCGAAGTCGGCATCCGAGTGCGGATGATCGGGTTCGGTCCCAAACTGGTCACCGGCGTTCGGGTCCCGGTCAATGGCGTTGCCACGCAGGATGTCTCCCTCAATGCGGAGACGGTCCAGCTCGAGGAGCTCAACGTCACCGCCGCAGCCGAACGCGGCACCGTAGCCGACGCTCTCAACGAACAGCGCAACTCCGTGGGCGTGGTCAACGCCGTCACAGCGGAAGAAATCAGCCGGAGCCCCGATGGTGACGCGGCAGCCGCGGTACAGCGGGTCAGCGGTGTCACGGTCCAGGAAGGCAAATATGTCTTCGTGCGCGGCCTGGGCGAGCGATACACCACGACATCGCTCAACGGTGCCCGGATCCCGAGTCCTGAACCCGAGCGCAAGGTGGTGCCGCTCGACCTCTTCCCGTCCGGGTTGATCCAGGCCATCACAACGGCAAAGACTTTTACTCCGGACCTGCCAGGCGATTTCAGCGGTGCTCAGGTCAACATCCGGACCCGCGAGTTCCCGGCCACCCGGCAGTTCACCGTGTCGACCTCGACCGGTTACAACACTCGCGCAACCGGAACGGCCATGCTGCGCGCTCCGAATGCCGGGCTCGAGTGGCTCGCGTTCGGAGCCAACAAGCGCGGCCTGCCTGGGCTCGTTCGGGATGCCGGCGTCTTCGATCCGCCCCCGTCACAGACCGACGTCAACCGCATGGTCGAGTCGTTCCGGAACGCCTGGAGCGCGCCAAGTCGTTCAGGCCTGCCGAGCTCGTCACTGGCATTGTCGCTGGGCGGCAGCGATCCGATCTTCGGTCAGTCGATCGGCTACCTGCTCTCAGCCACCTACTCCTACAGCCAGGAAGTCCAACAAGATCAGCGGCGTGCTTTCGCTCTGCCGCTCGCAACCCCCGGTGAGGTCGCCGAGATTGACCGCTTCGAAGGGTCGACCGGCCGCGCATCCGTGGGGCTCGGCACGCTTGCCTCGCTGAGCACCTCGATCGGCGCGTCGACCCGACTCTCGCTCAACACCTCATACAACCGGACCGCCGACAACGACGCCCGATTCGAAGCCGGACTCAGCGAGAATCACGGCAGCGAACTGGAGGTCACCCGGCTCCGATATATCGAGCGCTCCGTGTTGTCGATGCAGCTCCAGGGCGAGCACCGGATCGGAGCCCGCCATTCGCTCGACTGGTCTGCCTCGCGCTCACGGGTGACTCGGGACGAGCCCGATCGCTCCGAGATGGTCTACTTCGTCGGAACCGACGCCTCAGGCCAGCGGCAGACCCCAGCCTGGTTCAGCGCGTCGAACGAGGGCGCGGTTCGGACCTTTGCAGCGCTCGATGAGTCCAGCTCCGAGGCGGCCGGCAACTACGGGCTGCAGCTCGGCTCCCGCGATCGTCCGCACCAGATCCGAATCGGCGGCCTCTATCGGTCGACCACCCGCAATGCGAACAACGCGTCGTACAGCATCGCGTCGTCGCTGCCGTCGAGCGCCCGGACCCTCAAGCCGGAAGAGATCTTCGACGGTCGCTTCTCGAGCGGGGATCAGGCCTACTTCCGTGTCACGCCGCTTTCAGCAGGCGGCAGCTACGCTGCCAGCGACCGCCTCGTCGCCGGCTACGTCATGGGCCAGTACTTCCTGACCCCGCGGATCGAAATTCTCGCCGGTGCACGGGTCGAGCGATCGACGGTGCGCGTGACCACCGAGCCGACCGTCGGCAGCACGGTCATCACCGCGCCAGAGTACACTGATGTGCTCCCCTCACTCGGGGTCAACGTCCGCCTGTCGGAGACTCAGACCCTTCGCTTCGCAGCGACTCAGACCCTGGCCCGCCCCGAGTACCGTGAGCTGTCCCCCGTGCAGTATCGCGAGGTGATCGGTGGCGAGAACCTGCTCGGCAACGCCGAGCTGAAGCGCTCGCTGATCAAGAATCTGGACGCCCGTTGGGAATGGTATCCCAACCCCATGGAGGTCATCAGCGTCGGGCTGTTCGCCAAGCAGTTCACCGACCCCATCGAGCGCGTCTACCTCGCGACGTCGGGCACTCGGGTGGTCAGTTTCCTGAACGCCGAGTCGGCTGAGAATTATGGGATCGAGCTCGAGGGTCGAAAGAATCTCCGGTTCGTCTCACCGTCTCTCGTCAATTTCTCGGCGCACGCCAATGCCACGGTGATCCACAGCCGGATCCGGATTGGTGGTGAGGGTCTGGCCAGCCGTCTCAATGACGAGCGCGCCATGGTCGGCCAGGCGCCGTACGTCTTCAACAGCGGACTCACCTACACCTCGGGCTCGGGCCGCTTCTCGGCCACGGCGCTCTACAACATCGTCGGTCGCCGAATCGTCAACGCCGCCGAGGCGCCGTTGCCCGACGTGTACGAGCAGGCCCGTCACGCGCTCGACCTGTCGCTGCGATTCCCGGTCATTGCGGGCATCAAGGGCAAGATGGACTTCAAGAACATTCTGGACTCGCCCTACCAGATCGAGCAGGGCACCGTCGTGCGTGAGTACTACCGCTCCGGACGCGTGGTCAGCTTCGGCCTGTCGTGGCAGCCGACGCTGTGACCCAGACGTGACTCAATCGACGCGAGGCAGGGACGAACTCGGGGTATTTCTTACCCCAGTTCGTTCCACCCAATCCGATTCAAAGATGAGGATGTCACGACATGTCGAATGAGTTCCGATCGCGCCTGCTGGCGCTCACCGCCGCGGCCCTGATCACCTCGGCTTGCAGCGACGAGCCGACCGGTCCGCCAGACAATCCAACCATCAATCCCCCGACTGGCGTCACCGTCACTGCCGTGTCATCCGTGGCTGCCCGGGTTTCATTCTCCGCCGTTTCCGGAGCTACCGGCTATGTCGTGGAGCGCGCTCCGGGTGCGTCTGGCGGCACCTTTACCCAGGTCGGCACGCCGACGGCCCCGCCGTTCGACGACACCGGCCTGACTCCCCTCAACGTCTATCGGTACCGCGTGATTACCGTGTCGGGTACGCGCCGCTCGGATGCGAGCAGCGAAGTATCGCTGACGATGCCCGACAAGCCGCTGGTCGTCATCAACCAGGACATCACGACCAATACGACGTGGAGCGCCAGCAACCGCTATCGGCTCTCCGGGTTCATCCACGTGCAGAACGGCGCCACCCTGACCATCGAGGCCGGCACCGTGATCGAAGGTGACTACGACGTCGTCGGGTCGTCGCTCTTCGTGCTGCGCGGCGCACGGATCGTCGCGAACGGAACCGCCAATGCGCCGATCGTCTTCACCTCCTCGCGTCCGGTCGGGCAGCGCCGCGCCGGCGACTGGGGCGGTCTGATCCTGATCGGCAACGGCATCATCAACCGGGGCGACCCCGTCATTCTCGAGGGCACCGGAACCGGCGCCAACAATCCGGCCGTCAACTACGCTGGCGGCACCAACAATGCCGACAACAGCGGAACCCTTCGATACGTCCGCGTCGAGTTCGCCGGCTATGCAACCGCGCCGGACGCGGAGCTCAACACCTTTACGTTTGCCGCAGTGGGCAGCGGCACCACGCTCGAGTACCTCCAGGCCATGCACGGTTTGGACGATTCGTTCGAGTGGTTCGGCGGCGCCGTCGACGGCAAGTACCTGGTGTCGTACAACTCGGGCGACGATCACTTCGACATGTCGGAAGGGTACGTTGGGCGCCTGCAGTTCGTGATTGCGTACCAGAACGTTCAGGTCATTCCGCGCCCGCAGGCCGGCAACATCGCCAGTGACCCGCAGGGCATCGAGAACGACGGGTGCGCCGGCGCCAACTGCAACGCGGGTCAGACCTCGCTGCCGTACACGATTCCGGTGGTCGCCAACTTCACGATCGTTGGTCCGCCCGACGGAGTCATGACTCAAGGCAGCGGCAACGTTGGCATGATGCTGCGCCGAGGCACGGGCGGCCACTACGTCAACGGCATCGTGGCCCGCTACGCTCGCGCCGCGATCAGCTTGCGAGATCAGCCCACCCTCGACCGGATCGCCGCAGGTGACCTGACGCTCAAGAACCTGCTCCTCGCCCAGAATGGCGTGACCTTCCAGGCACCCTCGGGCACGACGGTTCAGGGCACGGTCGATGTCGCCGCCAACGCCATCGAAGCTGTCGGGGCCACGACCGCCTCACTGTTCACCGCGTTCCCGACCGGCGCGCCAGCCAATGCGGCAGCCTTCGACTGGACGCCCAGCGCCACCTCAGCAGCACGCACCGGCGGCCTGACGACGTTCACCGGCCAGCTGGCAACCAAGGCCGGCACCTTCATCACCGGCACCAGCTACCGTGGCGCGGCCGATCCCAACGGCGCCAAGTGGTGGCAGGGCTGGACCAACTACGCAGAGCAGTAAGCGGCAGAGGATTGTATCGTGACCATGCGCAGGCAGTGGATCGGACTCGGAGTGGTGGCGGTCATCACCGCAGCTGTACTGATGGTGAGAGCCGTCACGACTGAAGCCGAGCCACAGCCTGCCACGGTCATCGACAGCGCCGTCCCGATCGAGATCGCCGTGAGCCGGTTCCGGGAGACCATCCCGGAACCGGCGCCGGTTGACCTGGACGGAGCCTCCAGCCGCGACGCCCTGGTTGCCGGGTTCCTCGACGCCCTCGAACAGAACGACATTCCCGCACTCAATCGGCTGCTGATCTCACGGGCCGAATTTGCCTACCTCTACTTCCCCAGCAGCATCTACATGAACCGCCCCTACCAGCAGGACCCCAGCCTGGTGTGGTTCATGATGGTCAACAACAGCGAGCGCGGTCTCCGCCGCGTCCTGACCCGAGACGGCGGTCGGCCGCTTGGCATCCGCGGCTATCGGTGCCCGGAGGAACCGCTGATCGAGGGCGAGAATCGGATCTGGCGCGACTGCGTGCTGCTCGGCACCCGCGACGGCGCCCCGATCGAACGCCGACTCTTCGGAGCAATTATCGAACGCAATCAGCGGGCGAAGTTCCTGACCTACACCTCAGAGTACTGAGACTGACCGCTACCGGGAGTCGGGAGCGGAGTCGAGAGGCAGGCGCAGCACGTCTTCGAGGGGTCCGGCCGTTCCGTCCCGCAGCAGCACTCCGATATCCGCCAAGGCACGTCGCTCCCTGGGCCAGGCCACCTGCCCGATAGCCTGCTCGAGCGGCAACCAGCTCCAGCGATCGTGTTCGTGGGACAGAACGGGCGCTTCGACTGAATCGATGACAGCGGCAAAACTCGGAATCAGGGCGACTTCATCGGTCAGGTGGAGGTAGAACGACTCGACTCGACTCAGGTTGTAGTAGCGCTGGGGTACCAGCCCGGTTTCTTCCTGCAGCTCGCGCAATGCCGCAGCAACCGGCGTCTCAGCTGCCTCGATCCTCCCATGCACTGCTTCCCACGCACCTGCACAGCGAACTCCCGCGGCCCGACGGAGAATCAGTGCTTCCAGTCCGGAGCTGCCGATCCGGATCGGATACACATCGACGAACCTGACCGCGGTGCCGGTCAATGACCGCGCGACCGCGCCAGCGCCGTCTGCAACCGCGCCGCAAGGGCGCGGGCCCGGAAAGGCTTCGTCAGGAAATCATCGGCGCCCAGCTCGAGCACTCGCACTTCGTTGTCTTCGTCGCCCTTGGCAGTCAGGACCACGATGGGCAGGTTGCGAGTTGCTTCGCGGGAGCGCACCTGCGACAGCACGGTGTACCCGTCGACCCCCGGGAGATTCAGGTCGAGCAGCATCAGGTCCGGATTGGTCCGATCGATCTCGGCCAGCGCTTCCGCTCCGTCTCGCGCTTCGAGAACGGTGTACCCCTGGCGTTCGAGCAAGTCGCGCATGACGCGCCGGAGCTGGTCTTCGTCGTCGACGAGCAGCACCACCGCACCGCGACGGGTCACCTCGAACTTGGCGGGCGGCAGATCGACGTCATCGACGAGCTCGAAGCCGTCGAGCGGATCCGGGGTCCCGCGACGATCCGAGGGTGACGGCGTCAGCCGGTCTCGCGGCGCCGGCGTGCTTCGCTCGCGGGATGGGGCCGGCTCAGGCATGGCCGAAAGCGCAGTCAGTGCCCGTGGAGTGGAACGGGCCGGGGCAGGGTCGGGCAGCGGCTCACGCGGGGGGTCCGTGACCCGCAGCACTTCTTCGACCGAGGTCGTGCCCAGCAGCACATGGCGCAGGGCGCTCTCGAACAACGATCGCATGCCATCAGCGCGCGCGGCGCTTGCGATCTGATCGGCCGTTGCGCCTGAGGCAATCAGCCGCTCGAGCGTCTCCGTCATCACCAGTACTTCGACGATCGCAAAGCGCCCGCGGTAACCGGTCTGCGAGCACTCCGAACACCCGACCGCCTTGAAGCGGGGCGCATCGGCCGCGATATACGTTCGGATCTTGCTCGGTATGGGATCGCTGTCGGGTGCGCGGCAGGCAGGACACAACTTACGCATCAACCGCTGCGCCACGATACCCCGGAGCGCCGACCCGATCTTGTACGCCTCCATCCCAATGTCGAGCAGCCGGGTAATCGTATTCGGCGCATCATTGGTGTGCAGCGTCGACAGTACCAGATGGCCCGTCAGCGACGCCTGCACCGCAATCTGCGCGGTTTCCCGATCGCGGATCTCTCCGATCAGCACGACGTCCGGGTCCTGCCGGAGGATCGAACGCAGCGCCGATGGAAATGTCAGACCGGCGCGCTCGTTGATCTGCACCTGCACGATATTCTGGCCCAGCCGATACTCGACCGGATCCTCGACCGTCACGATATTGACGCCGGTATTCTGGACCGTGCGCAGCGCCGCATAGAGGGTGGTGGTCTTGCCGGACCCGGTCGGCCCGGTCACCAGCAGGATCCCTTCCTTGTTCTGAAGCAGGCCGAGGATGACGTCCTGCTCCTCCTGATCGTATCCCAAGGACTCGAGATCAAGGACGGTAGCCTTGGCGTTGAGAATTCGGATTACGACCTTCTCGCCCAGTGACGCCGGCAGAGTCGACACACGGAGGTCGACCGGCTGACCGTTGACCGCGACCCGGCAGCGGCCGTCCTGGGGCCGGAGCCGATCGGCAATGTCCATCCCGGACATGATCTTGATCCGGGAAATGAGCGGGATGCCCGCCGAGCGCGGAATCTTCATGACTTCCCGCAGCACGCCGTCGATCCGGTAGCGAACGATCACGCCACCTTCGGTCGGCTCGACGTGCACGTCGCTGGCCCGGCTGGTAATGCCGTCGGCAAGCAGCGTGTCGACCAGCTTGATGATCGGGCGAGCCCGCGCTTCGTCGGCAGTGGCTGTCAGGTCATCCGGCTCGTCCGCCAGCTGCTGCACGTCCGCGTTGTCGGCGATTCCGTCGAGCAGCTTCTCGACCAGATCATCCGGGCGGTACACCTCTTCGATCTTGTCCCGAATCTTGGCCGGCGACGCCAGCAGCAGACGCACCTCGAGCCCGGTCGCAAACGCCAGCATCTTCTCGGCGTCGATGTCGAACGGATTGGCCGTGGCAATTTCGACCCAGCTGTTGGTCGCGCGGATCGGGAAGACGCCGTACTTGCGGACAACCTGCTCAGGAACCTGCTCGATGACCCGTCGGTCTACTTGCCCCAGATCGGCAACCGGCATCCGGAATCGTTCCGAAACCGCCCGGAGCACCTGATCGTCCGTCAGGATGCGCCGGTCGATTATCATCTGCCACACCGATGGAGTCGGCCCCGAGGCTTGTCGGCGGAGATCGTCCAGCGTCGACTCGGGCACGAGCGACGTCAGGGCGGGAACGAGCCATTCATCCGCAAATTGCATCGGCAGGACCTGTCGTAATGCGTTGGGAACTGTCCCAAAATAGGCGGAAGAGCACCGCTACAGAATTGGCCACCAGGCCCGAGTCGCATCGACCGACAGGGTCAGGCCTCCAGCCCCCCGAAGGCCCCACCCCACTTCGAGACGCACGATTCGATCGAAGGCCTCGATCGCGACCCCGGCCACGGGCCGAATCCCGGACGAGGCCCGCCAGGGCATCCCGGCCATCTCCGCACCAGCAATGCCGGCCCCGAGGACCGGGCCGACCCAGAGCCGAGATCCGGTCCGCCCCAAAGCACCGAGACGCACCGAGGGCCCCGGAACAGGATACAACCACTCGGCGGCACCCCAACTCGCCAGTCTTCCCCCATAGGCACGAAACGGTTCGCCCGGCAACGACCCGGACCCGCCGAACACAAAAGCTCGGTGATGCGGCAGCTCCGCAGTTCCGGCGCCCGCCATGATCCGGCCCCCGAGTTCACCGCCAGCCCATGGCAGGGCACCGCTCGCGATGCCAACCACCCGCCCATACATCACTCCGCCCGCCCCGGCCTCGGCCCGCAGGGTCACTCGCCCGCGGCGCCCGGACGGGCGGTCCGCTGCGCTCTCGAGCTCGACGCGCCCAACCCAGTCGGCCCCGCCCCCAAGCGCCGGATTGGGACGGTAGCTGTTCCGCGCCGGTTCCGCCTCGGTCTCGACCGACTCGGCCCGCTCGCGCGCCAGCTCGAACCCGATCGTGGTCCCGCTCCCCGGAGAGACCCGGGCGCCGGCCCCGACCCGTTCGAGCAGCACATAGTCACCGAGATCGCGACCGCCCTCTTGCGCAGCAATCGAATTGATCACCCCGCTGGCCGCAGCCACATCGCCGATGTCCGCCACTGCACGCTGGGCAAAGACGGTCCACCGGACCCCGCCCGTCGTCCGGGCCGCATCGACCCGCCCCGTGAACCGCCGGTCCGCAGTTCCAAACCCCGCCGCAAGGCTGAGCCGGTCGACCGGGCCAGCACGAACACTCGCGCCCGCTCCCAGGCGAAGGCCCTCGACCCGATTGACCCGAATCAGGTCGCTCACCCGTGACGCCGCCAGCCGGCCACGCGGCAAACCGACGAGCGCGCGGGCACGAACCATCCGAGCGGCCTGCGCCCGCAAGGCGTCGAAGCCCGTCTCGGCACGTCGGACCAGGCCCGAATCGAGCGCAGCAAGCAAGGAACCCGGCAACGGGGGGCCGCCCGGACGGAGCAGCCCACCCACCGTGCCCGGGATAGCCGCGACTGGCATGGCGGCCCCGTTGAGGCGGTGCGCATCGATGTCCCACTGCCCCCGAATGATGCCGCGAAACGGAAAGTCCATCACGGCCGACCCGCGCCGGATCTCGATATCCTGCCGGAGGGGCAGCCAATAGCGGCCATCCACCAGGGTCCGCTCGAACCGGATCGTGATGTCCTCGATGGCACGGTCGCGGTAGGCTGCGGCGGTAAAGGACAGCTCGGTTCGCACCGCCGATCCGCGGTCCCGATCGATGTAGAAGGTCCCGACCGCCGCAGGAGCGGACGGCACCCGAGGCCGCACTTCGAGCGCCATTACGGTGATCTGCTCGGCAGGCAGGGTGATGCGGATCGAGTCCCGCAGACGATACTCATAGAACCCGAGCCCCGCCGGCGAGAGCGGATGGATCACACCGGCGACCTCGTCGCCCTGCCCGATCCAGATCGTGGCCCCGAACTCGTCGGGAATGATGCCCAGATGATCGCGATGATAGTCGAGCGGTGTCGGCGCCAGCGTGGTATCGCGCCAGGAACGGATCAGTTGCTTGCTCCGGTCCGGCCTCTCCCAATACACTTCGACCGCAAGTTCATCTGCCCTGATGAGGCGCGGCGTCAGCCCCTCGAGGCCGAGCGCCGCCAGAAAGGTCACCACGCCGTGCGCCTGCGCCGAGTACGCCAGGAGAGTGGAGTCCGCCACCAACGCCATCCGACTGCCAATGGCATGCTCGGCCAGACGCAGGGCGGCCGGCTCATTCCATCCCTGGGCTCCGAGCGGCGCAACCGCACCGAGCAGCCCGATCAGCATCGACGCCCTGGCCATCACCGGCGCAATATACCGATCCTGTTCGCCCTGCTGGCAGCGGTCGGCGCCTGCGGCATTCCCTCCCCGGCTCCGCCCAGGCCCACGCGCGGCCCGGAGGTCATTCCCCCGCCGCTTCCCGGCACCCTGGCGACCGCTTTCATTCTCGAATCCGCCGGGATTCCCCCGGACGACACGACAGTCATCATCCCCGGCGGCCAGCGGCGCGTCATCAGCGTGCGGCGCGGCCCGCCCGACAACAGCCTTTTTGCCGTCGTCATAATTGCCGACTCGACCCTGAGCTCGCTGGCCGACGTGACAGCACCGCCCCGCCGAGCCGACACCTCGCTTGCTGTGCCGACGACGGATTCGGTTCGCATCAGCGTCCGTTCCCTGCCCGGCCGCTACGGCGTCGACCTCGAAATCGAGGGCGGGCAGCTCGCCTCGCTCGTCACCGTTGCGATGAGCTACGCGCTCGACTTCGTCGCGCCAGCCGGTGCCCGCGAACGGTACGGCGGCGACCTCGGGTACGAAGCGGCCCTCTTCCTTGCCCGGCTCGAACCCGATGGTCGCGTCGTCTACCTGCCGACTTCGCGCCCGGGGTCCGACCTCCTGGCGGCGCGCGTCCCGGGTCCGGGACGTTACGTCGTCGCGGCGCCGCAGTAATGACCGCCGCGCACACGCTGATCGGGGTCGGGCACGGCGAGCGCATCGTCGTCTTGCCAGGCCATCCCGTCATGCTCGGCCGGTCGCCCGACTGCGACGCAGTAATCCCGGATCCAACCGTCTCACGGCGGCATGCAGAGCTGACCGCAACGCCGCACAGCCTGGTCGTTCGAGACCTCGGCAGCTCCAACGGCACCACGATCAACGGCGTCCGGGTCTCGACCGGCGAACTGTTCCCCGGTGATGCGGTCCTCTTCGGTAAAGTCGCCTTTCGGTTCGACCAGCCTGCCGACGGGCCAGATCCGCTGGCTGCGGACCAGGCCCCGGAGGGCACGGTGGTGCGCTCCCTTCCTGCGGCGGCCCATCTCGATGCCAGCCTTCCGGCGCAACGCCTCGCCCGCATTCTCGAGGTTGCCACCAAGCTGTCAGGCGAGTTCGAAACCGACAAACTGATCGAGGCGATCGTCGATCTTTCGTTCGACCTGCTGCCCGTCGATCGAGTCTCGCTGCTGCTGCTCGATGACGCCTCAGGCCAGCTCGTTCCGGCCCGACAGAAGAGCCGCCTGGGGGACGAAGCCTCGATGCGGGTTCCTCGCTCGATTGCACAGCGCGCCGTGACCGATCGAGCGCCGATCCTGACCGAGAACGCCGAGGCCGACGAGCGATTCAACAGCGGCTCCGTCATCCTGCAACGAGTTCGCGCGGCGATCTCGACTCCGCTCCTCGCCTCGCGCGAGCGGGTGCTCGGCGTTCTCTATGTCGACACCCTGACCGCCACCCGTCCCTTCGAAGACGAGGAGGCGGCCATGCTCTTTGCCTTTGGAGGACTGGCAGCGGTAAGCCTGGGCAAGCTGGCCTACGCCGAAGAGCATCGGCGTGAAGCACAGATCCGCAGCAACTTCGAGCGTTTCTTCGCGCCCGAAGTCGCCGCACGCATTGCCCGCGAGCCGACCGCCATCCAGCTCACCGGCGATCGCCGTCCCGCCACGGTACTCTTCAGCGATATTCGCGGCTTTACCGCGATTGCGGAGACCATGGCGCCAGATGCGCTCAGTCGCCTGCTGACCGAGTACTTCACCGAAATGGTCGACGTGGTGTTCGAGTGGGGCGGCACGCTCGACAAGTTCATCGGCGACGCCATCCTGGCAGTCTGGGGCGTTCCGATCGGGACGCCGGACGACGCGGCGCAGGCCATCGGGGCGGCCCGCGCCATGCAGGCGCGGCTCGAGACGTTCAATCAGCGCTCCGCAGCCATCGGACGACCCACGCTCGCAATCGGCATCGGTATCAATCACGGTGAGGTCTTTGCCGGCTACCTGGGCAGTGAGCGGCGCCTCGAATACAGCGTGATCGGCGATACCGTCAACGTCGCGTCACGCCTGGCCGACGCCGCGGCGCCCGGCGAGATTCGGGTCGCGGAAACCGTGATCAAGCAGCTCCGCACACCACCCCCGCTCGAACAGGTCACCAGTCTCGAGTTGCGCGGCAAACGAAATACCGTGCCGGTCTATCGCCTCAGCTGACCGGTGCAAATCGATAGGGTCGCCCCGCCTGGGCCAGGAGGTCGATCACCAGCCGGACCGGCAACCCCATCACGCCGAAGAAGTCACCCTCGATCCGGTCGACCAGAGCCGCGCCATAACCCTGGATCCCGTAGCTGCCGGCCTTGTCCATCGGCTCACCGGTGGCGACATACGACTGAAGCCACTCGGTCGTGGCCGGACGAAAGAACACCGCCGTCACATCCTGCGCCTGAAACTCGACTCCATCGGCAATCAGGCAGACCGAGGTGATCACCTCGTGCCGGCGGCCCTGGAGCCGTTCCAGCATCCGGACCGCATCATCGGCGTCAGCAGGCTTCTCGAGAATGGCCTCGTCGATCACGACGATGGTGTCCGCACCAAGCACGTACTGCCCCGGCACCGCCCGAGCTTTGTCGCGCGCCAGCCGGGCGGAGTACGCGCCCGGACGCTCTCTCGGCAGAGGAATTTCCTGCACGTCAGCCGCGGAAACGATGACCGGCAAACCCAGCATCTCGAGCAACTGCTTGCGGCGCGGTGACCGGGACGCCAGCACGATCGGGCGATCAGACATGCTCGCGCTCGAGCATCAGTGTCACCGGTCCGTCGTTGTGGATTTCGACCACCATCTCGGCGCCGAACTGTCCGGTGCCGACCCGAAGCCCTCGGGCCTCGAGCTGCGCACAGAACGATTGGTAGAGGGGAATCGCCTGCTCCGGGCGGGCCGCATCGAGGAACGAGGGGCGTCGCCCTTTCGCCGCATCGCCATAGAGCGTGAACTGAGAGACGACGAGCAGCCCCCCGCCGACATCGGCCAGTCCGAGGTTCATCTTGCCCTCCGCATCGGAAAAAAGCCGGAGGCCCAGAACCTTGTCGACCATCCAGGTGACTTCGTCAGGCGTATCGGAGTGAGTAAAGCCGACCAGAAGACAGAAGCCGCGATCGACCTGCCCGACGACCTCTCCATCGACCGAGACCGACGCCCGTGAGACCCGCTGCAGCAGCACTCGCATTCCGAATTCCTTGCACCGACGAAGAGACCGATGGACTCACGACGTCACGAAAGTCGCTGGCCGGATCGTGGTTGACAAGGGAATGCCGGGAGCGGACAACCGCCCGCTCCCGCACTGCGCTCAGCTGGACTTCGTCGCCTGCACCTCGAGGGTCACCTTGAGATCGTTACCAACCAGGACGCCCCCCGTTTCGAGCGTCTGATTGAAGGTGAGCCCGTAGTCCCTGCGGTCGATCTTGGCTGCCGCGCTGAAGCTGATCCGCTCCCCACCCCAGGGATCACGACCCTGGCCTTCGTAGACCGCCGCCAGGGCGACTTCCCGCGTCGTACCGTGAATGGTCAGGTCACCAATCACGGTGAACTCGTCGCCGGGGGTATCGAATGCCCCGTCGATCCGACGACTCGCGAAGGTAATGGTCGGATACTTCTCGACTTCGAGGAAGTCGGCGGAGCGCAGGTGGTCATCGCGCTGCTGAGCCCGCGTGTCGATCGAGGCAGCCTGGATCTCGACCTCGACCTTGGAGCCGGCGCCATTCTTGACGATGGTGCCTGAGACCGCACCGAATCGGCCCTTCACCGTCGTGATCATCAGATGCTTGGTTGCGAACTCGACGACGGTGTGGATCGGATCGATGGTCCAGACCGTGGTAGTGTCAACTGCGGACATGATTGAATCTCCTTCAGAAGGTTGATGTTGTTGGCAAGGGTTGGCGCGCACCGGCCTCATGCCACTCGCATCAGTTGCTCCAGCGGGATGCGATGGTGTGGAAACCCAGACTCCGCACCTCGGCCGATGGCTACGAGCGCAACGACGCGGACATGAGTCGGCAGGCCGAGCAACCGCTTGACACTCTCCGCGTCGAACCCCGCCATCGGCGAGGTCTGATAGCCATGCGCTTCGGCCGTGAGCAGCAGGTAGCCGAGCGCAATGAAGCCCTGCTCAGCGCCCCACGCCTCACGTTCCGCCTCGGACTTCCCGGCGAAGGCGTTCCGGATGTACGCCTGCACCTCGGCCTGCCGCTCGATCGGCATGTTCGGGTGGACGACGCGGTCGAGGGTTGCCAGGGTGTCCTGCATGTCGGTGTAGAGCACCAGTACCAGGGGCGCCGAACGGACCTGCCGCTGGTTGTGCGCAGCTGCGGTGAGCGCTTCCCGGACCTCGGGCGACTCGACCGTGACGAAGCGCCAGGGCTGGAGGTTGAAGGCCGACGGCGCCAGGCGTACCACCTCCAGGATCGTGGCCAACTCGCTGGCCGGTATCGGTTCGGGCCGATAGGAACGGATCGACCGGCGGGCCCGGGCAGCAGCGTCCACGGTCAGGATCTCGGTTGTCGAGACGTCACTCATCATGTGTTCCTCCATCCAGTGTTACAACATCTATCTAGCGAAATAAAAAGGCTTACGGCCGGTTGCGCGCCTCGGCCAGCAGGTCGATCAGCAGCCGCAACCGCTCCTCGCCCAAGTGACCAAGCAGGCGCTGATTGCCGGCGGCAACGACCGGGTCGAGTTCTGCCAGCAAGGTGGCCCCAGCCTCCGTCAGCCGGGCGGTCACATAGCGCCGATCGGGTGTATCACGATCCCGGGTGACCAAGCCAAGGAACACGAGCCGGTCCAGCAAACGGGTGGCATCAGGCACCGGAGCAACCATCCGATCCCGGACCTCGTTGCGGCAGAGGCCCTGGGGCCCGGCCCCTCGAAGGATCCGGAGCACGTTGTACTGCGTTCCCGTGATGCCGTACGGTCGGAGCATCTCGGCCGTCGCATGGTCGAGACAGGCCGCCGTTCGGGCAAGACTCACCGCCGCCTCGGCTTCCGGCGAAGGGAACGGCTTGCTCTGGCGCAGCTCTTCCTGCAACGTTATTGGCATGGGTAGATTATAAGTGTTGCAACACTTGTTGTCAAGAGGGGTACGACCGACGCCTCCCGCATCACGACCGACCCCGCGCGACCAGAGCCAGCGGTACCCTGCGAAGCCCGGACCACACCAGCGCCTTCTCGGCATCCCGAACCAGCATCTGCGCCGAAATGCCGCCATCGAGCGCCACGGCTTCACGGGCGCCTAACGCCCCCATTACCGCCGCCATCTCGGGCGTCGTCAAGCCTAACGGCACGAACCCGAGCTGATCGCCGAGTCCGTCGAAACGGGTCATCGCAACGAGCAAACGGCCATCCGAGTCAGCACCGATCGCCGCCCGGGCGTCTCGATGCGCCAGGTCGACACCCCGTCCGGCTCGCTGCAGCGGCTCAGGAACCCGGCCGCCACGGAGCAGGGTCGGATAGGACTGAAAAGCAAACCGCACTTCACCGCGGCCTCGACGGGCCGCGATCGAATCGCCGGCGACCCACCCAACCTGCCCTTCCCGATCCACCGTCAGCGCCGTCGAGAGTGGGCCCGAGCCGGGCGGCAGCCGCTCGACCCCGTCGAGCACCAACCAACCCCAGGGGCTGGTGCGCACAAACTGACCTGCGTTGACCGCAAACAGGACGTCCGTACCGACCCGATCCGCTTGCCAAGCAGGCTGACCATCGGCTCCGTACCCTGTTTCGAGGCTCAGCCTGAGCCTTGCGGGGTCGAGCCGAACAACGACGAGCCGGGTTCGCCAGGCTCCTCGCCGGCCGGACAGTTTGAGCTGCGCCATCTCGATGGCCGGTGCCGTCGCGGCCCAGGCCACGCCAGCAGTGAGAACGTGCTGATCCTCGGACCACACCTGAGGCGCACGATCCGAGCGCCACCATGTCTGCCAGCGACCATTCTGCCAGCGCGCCAGCGAGGAGACGGGCAGGCCGGGTTCGTCACCACCCGGGAAGGCGGGGCCGCTCGACGCAACCAGCAGCGTCACGCCGAGCAGCGGAACGAGGCGGGCAACCTGCATGAGGATCAGAAGTAGCGCTGCAGTTCGGTGCGGCGGCTGCTCAGACTGGCGCGCTCCGCCGGGCTGAAGCCGCGCGAGGCACGTTCGGGCCGGGCTGACAGATACAGCAGGATCCGTTCTCGCGCCATGCCAAGCTGGCGTGGCTGCAACTCACTGACACGAGCCTCCTCGCGCGAGGCACGCTCTTCCATGCCGCGAATCGTCTGAGCAGCGCTCTGTTCTCGCTCTGAGAGCGATTCAATCCTCGCAATCACCGCAGGCGCCACGGGCATCCGTCCGCACCGACCGTCGATCGCCGCCGAGTCCGAGGGTGATGCCGCGATCCTGGCCGCCTCCTGAAGCCGTCGGTGGACCCGCTGCATCGCTGCGGTGTCACCCGCCTGGGTTGCCGCTGCGAGTTCCTGGGCCAGTGAGGTGACAACCTGCTGCAGGGCCGGATCGCTCATGACCCGTTCGTTGTACCGTTCACGCTGCGCCCGCTCGAGCGAAGCGAAGGCATCGTCGCGGCAGTCCCGGATGCGGACCGTGCTCCGCTCGTAGCGCTCGATCTCCGCGCTGTTCGCCTCGTACAGGCGAACTCGCTCCTCGATGGCTCGCTCCCGATCCACACTGAGCGAAGCCAGACTCGGTCCGCCTTCCGTTCCATCGAGGACGCGCCGCCCCGCCTCAAACCCGGCAATGAGCTGTGCCAGGCGCGCCTCGGTCAATTCGAGGATGACCTCGTCGAAAGGCACCGCCGCCTCGGCGGGCGATCCGGCCACCGTCCCCTCGACCTGTTTCTTGGCTTTCTTGAGCAGCCCGCCGATCTGCGCCTCGGCAGCCGACCCCGCCATCGCGACCAATACCGCCGCCAGCGCTGCCGAGCGACATGCCAGCAGCACGGTCGGGCGCAGCCTGGTTTCAGTGCGCGCCATGGTGTGCCCCCTTCGTGCGCGCCTGCGGCGCTCCAACCGTGAACTCTTTCACCATGCCGTGATGGACATGCTCACGTCCATCCTTGGCGTCGGGCACGAAGCAGTACCATGCGTAGGTACCAGGTTCGAGGGATACGACCACCTTCTGACTGGCCCCAGCCTCGATGCCGGTGATGCCACCGACCGGCATGGCGGGGGGCGGCCCCTCCCACTTCTCCATCCAGTGCAGCAGGTCGGCCGCCGTCTTGCCGGGCGCCAGCTTGGCCAGAAAGGCCTCGTGCACCTGGCTGGCGCGATTCGAGAACTCGATCACGTGCTGCCCCGGTGTGAGCGCCTCGGCAAAGACGAAATCGTAGTCGGTCAACGACGCACGAGCCGTAACGGGAAGATCGAGCGGCGGCAGCGGCGCTCCGGCAACCTCGACCGGCTTGACCATCCCCTTCATGATATGGAGCGTCCCGTCGGGCGAAGGGATGTAACAGACAATTGCGTAGCTGCCGGGTGCAAAGTCGACGACGGCGACAGACTCACCGCCGGGCACCGGCGCATTGGGACCTCCCAGGTTCTTCACCCAGGATGGCAACGGGACGCCGGCCCGCAGGGATGCGAGCAGGTCCGCCACCGTCTTGCCCTGTTCGAGCCGCATCACCCAGACGTGGTGTAACTCCTTGCCGGTGTTGACCATTCGGATCCGATACTGGCCGGGACGGATCGAAATCGGCATCTCGAACGCATAGTCCATCGCCTTGATGACGAGGTCCGGCCGATCCACCGAGGCTGCGACGGCGGGGCGTGTTTCGAACGACCGATACAGGGGTACGGCGCCTGCGGCGACCAGTACGAGAAGAGAAACAACGCGCATATACAGCTCCGCAAAGATTTGGGGTTCGCATCACTCGAAGCCCAATCTCTGCGGGGGCGATTACCACAAGCTTATCAGAACGAACGGCGGCCTATTACGATGACAGGCCCACTGCTTACAGAGCTCCTGTCAAAGCGCTAATGTCTTGAAATGTTTGAGGTTAGCAACATCGCGATGGCCTGGTCGTCGGCGCCGGTGGCCAGCTGCCGCCCCACCTGCTCGACCGCTCGTCCCGGCTCGGTACCCTGCGCCGCGAGGCGGGCCATGACGTCGAGCGGAACGAGCAGTGACCGTGCTGGCGAGACAGACCGAAGGAGATACGCCAGCTGATCGAGACTCCCGCCCCGCTCGAGCACCAGCGCCGCGAGCACGATTTCGCGCTGATCGGCGAGCCGACCAGCATCCCGAAACTCTCGGCTGGCCGATTCGAGTCGAGCCACCGTGGCCTCCGCCGTGGCAACGAGCTGCGACGCCGGAGTGCGCCGACTCTGACCGGCTTCGATCCGCTCGACGATCGGTTGTGTGGGCAGGCCGGCGGCGCGGGCGTGCTGCAGCAGTGCTTCGATCCGAGCCCGCGCGTCGGGGCCCAGTCGCCTGATCACCCGCACTTCACGGCTGGCTTCGGCTTCAGTCAGCAGGGGATCATCTTGGGCCAGGCCGAGATCCGATCCTCCGACCAACACCAGAATCGCGAGAGCGATGCTGCGCATTGTTGCCTCCTGGGCACCGTCGTGGTCGCATCGACATGCGATCGAATAGAACGACGAACGACCGCGCCCCACACGCACGCCTGGATTTCGCCCCGACGCAAAAGCGGCGCATGCCCGAAGGCACGCGCCGCTATTCGACTCAGCAGGAAATCGCTACTCGACCGTAACGCTCTTGGCGAGGTTCCGGGGTTGGTCGACGTTGCATCCGCGCAGCACCGCCACATAGTACGAGAACAGCTGCAGCGGGACACTCGCCAGAATCGGTGTCAGCAGGTCGTGCGTGGCCGGCAGCGGGAACGTTTCCTCCGCCAGCTTGCCGATCTCGACATCACCCTCTGTGACGAGGGCAATGACGCGCCCTTTCCGCGCTTTCACCTCTTCGACATTGGACACGATCTTCGAGTAGACGGCGTCCTTGGGCGCAATGATTACGACGGGCATGTTCTCGTCGATCAGCGCGATCGGACCGTGCTTCATCTCGGCCGCCGGGTAGCCCTCGGCGTGGATGTAGGAAATCTCCTTGAGCTTGAGCGCACCCTCGAGCGCCACCGGGAAGTTGACGCCGCGGCCCAGGTAGAGGCAGTTCGTGGCCTGATGGTATCGCTTGGCCAGCTCTTCGATTTCCGGCGCGCGCGCCAGGATCTGACGAATCTGATCAGGCAGGCGGTTCAGCGCCGAAATGAACTCGCGACCCTGCAGCAGGCTCAGGTTCTTGAGGCGCGCCAACCGAAGCGCCACCATGGCCAGCGCAGCGACCTGACTGTTGAATGCCTTGGTACTCGCAACGCCGATCTCTGCACCGGCGCGCAGGTAGAGGCCGCCATCGACTTCGCGCGCAATCGTGGATCCGACGACGTTGACGAGACCGATGACCCGGGCGCCCCGCCGCTTGGCCTCTCGAATGGCCGCGAGCGTGTCGGCCGTCTCGCCCGACTGCGAAATGGCAATGACCAGGCAACGATCATCGAGCACCGGATTGCGATACCGGAACTCGGACGCGTACTCGACCTCGACCGGCACGCGGGCCAGTTCCTCGATCATGTACTCGCCGATCAAGCCGGCATGCCATGAGGTGCCGCAGGCCGTAATGACGATACGATCGAAACGCTTGAGGTCGTCGTCCGACAGGTTGAGACCGCGCAGCCGCGCTGTCCCCTCTTCTTCGAGCAGGTGTCCGCGCAGTGTATTCCGGAGGCTGTCCGGCTGTTCGAAGATTTCCTTGAGCATGAAGTGGGGGTAGCCGCCACGCTCGATGGTGGCGAGGTCCCATTCGATCTGGTTGACCGTCTTGGCCACGTGCGTCTGGGTCAGGTTGCGCACCCGGTAGCCGTCGCGCTTGAGCACCGCCATTTCGCCGTCGTCGAGGTAGACGACCGACCTGGTATGCTCCAGAATGGCCGAGGCGTCTGAGGCGACGAAGTACTCGCCGTCGCCGACACCGACCAGCAGCGGCGAGCCGTTGCGCGCAGCAACCAGAGTGCCCGGTTCCTCCGAGCAGATCACCGCAATGCCGTAGGCGCCTTCGACGTCCCACAGGGCGCTGGCCACGGCTTCTTCGAGATCGCCGGTGTAGTACTCGCCAATCAGATGCGCCAGCACCTCGGTGTCGGTTTCCGACTGGAAGGTGTGGTTGCGCATCTCGAGCGCTTTGCGAATCGTGGTCGCGTTCTCGATGATGCCGTTATGGATCACGGCAATGCGGCCCGACTGATCGAGATGGGGATGCGCATTGGGGGTGGTCGGCGCTCCGTGAGTCGCCCATCGGGTATGGCCGATGCCGACCGTCCCTTCGGGCGGGCCGGACTTGAGCTGCTCAGTGAGCACTCCCAGTTTCCCCGCAGCCTTGCGGACTTTGACGCCGGCGCCGTTGATGACCGCAATACCGGCCGAGTCATAACCCCGGTATTCCATCCGTTTGAGACCATCGAGCAGGATGCTGCCCGCTTGCCGCGGTCCTACGTATCCGACAATTCCGCACATAGTTACAGGCCCTGACAGGTTGCAATGAGTTCCTGCGCCAAAGCCTCCGTAGGCGCTTCGGCGATGTACCGGATGATCGGCTCGGTTCCCGATGGACGAACATGCACCCACCGATCCGACCAGGAGAGCCGAAGCCCATCCCTCATATCGGCCTCGGCGTCCGGGAACCGGCTGCGCAGCGCCGGGTACAGAACGTCTAAGTCGATGCCCCGTGGGGATTTGGCTTTGACGATCTTGTACCGTGGCGCCGCTGCAACGATCTGACTCGGTCGTTGCGCCGTCACCGCAAGATGCTGCAAGATCAGCGCCACACCTAACGGCGCATCACGACCAATGTGGAGCGCTGGAAGAATGACGCCCCCGTTACCTTCGCCCCCGATCAGCGCCTTCTCCGCCTTGATCGTGGCCGCAACATTGGCCTCGCCGACGGGCGCGCGCACGAATCGGCCGCCGCACTCCCGTGCCGCGTCTTCGACGACGAGCGAGGTGGACAGGTTCGCGACCACGGTCGGGATGGAGCCGTCCCCGCGGCTCGACGGGTGACCCAGGACGGCCCGCACCGCAAAGGCGAGCGTATAGTCCTCGCCGATCGGGTCGCCGCGCTCGTCGACCAGGGCGAGTCGGTCGACGTCCGGGTCGACCGCCATCCCGATATCGGCTCCCGACTCGCGCACCAGTCGGCTCAAGTCGCCCAGGTTTTCCGGAATCGGCTCCGGCTCGTGGGGAAACCGGCCGTCGGTCTCGAGATGGATGCCGATGACCTCACAGCCTAGACGCTCGAGCAACGCCGGAATCACACGCCCGCCAGCCCCTCGAACGCAATCGAGCGCGACTCGAAATCCGCGGCTCCGGATCAGCGGCGCGTCGATCAGCGGCAAGGCCAGGACCGCATCGAGATGGCGAGCAATCGCGTCGGGGTCGGTGCGCAACGATCCGATGCCGTCCCAGCCGCCGCGCGGCACGCCCTGCTCAGCCAGCCGACGCACCGCAGTGCCCGCAGCGGCATCGAGAAAGATCCCGTCAGGGCCAACGAACTTGAGGGCGTTCCAGGCAATCGGATTGTGGCTCGCCGTGATGATCAGCCCCGCCCCCGCGTGATGGTGCTCCACCGCCAGCTGCACGGTCGGTGTCGGGACCACGCCGACGTCGACGACGTCCACGCCCACCGACATCAGCCCGGCAACGGCAGCATGGGTGAACATCTCCCCGCTGGTTCGCGCATCGCGGCCCAGGACGACGAGCGGCCGACCGCTCGATCGTGCCCAGCTGCCAAGAGCAGCCGCGTGGCGGGCCACCAGTTCGGGCGTCAGGTCCGAACCGACGAGGCCACGCATGCCGGATACCGAGATCATCAGGGTCGAAGAGGTCATCTGTGTTTTGCTTTACGTCGAAGAATGGAATGGTCCGCCTCAGGACGAGGGGAGCAACTTGTCCAGATCGGGAAAGGCACGCTCGAACGCCAGGACGACTTCGGGATCAAACTGCCGCCCGGCGCAGCGGCGCAGCTCCTCCATCGCTTCCGCAGGACCGCGACAGGTGCGGTAGGCGCGATTGGTCGTCATGGCATCGAAGGCATCGACCACGCAGGCAATTCGGGCCACCATGGGAATCGCATCGCCCTTGAGGCCATCCGGAAAGCCGGAACCGTCGAGCCGCTCGTGATGGAACCGCACGATCTGCAGCACCGCCGGATGATCCTGTCGGAGCGGCTCCAGAATCTCCTCCCCCTCGATGACGTGCTTCTGGATTTCCAGAAACTCTTCCGGCGTGAGCGGCCCGGGCTTGTGGAGCACCGCGTCGCGGGTGCCGATCTTGCCGATGTCATGCAGGTCGCCCCCCAAGCGGATCTGATCGAGCAGCGCCCCGGTGTACCCGAGCACCAGGCCCGTCTTGACCGCGTACCAGCTGACCCGCTGCGAATGGCCCCGGGTATAGACGTCCTTCTTCTCCAGCA
>JAHBVU010000021.1 GCA_019637315.1 Gemmatimonadales bacterium | reverse complement strand
TCGACGGCTATCCCAGCCGGCTGCACTACTTCTCAGAATGGTTGGCGGACAACGAGCGGCGCGGCATGCTGCGGCAGCTCAGCCGTTCACTCGGCGGGGCCGCGGATGCGGAACCGATCTCGTTCATGACCCGACACACCTCGGCGTATCGCCAGCTCGCGGACGGCGACAACCTCGCGGCAATCAGACGCGTCGAGGCCGGATTGAACGCGTCGGGGCCGCGCTGGTTCATTCGCGAAGCGAGCATCGCGAAGGCTGCGCCTGGCATTCGCGATGGCGACATCATCGCCGCCACCTCCACGCTGGCGGGCCTCGATGTGGCGCACACCGGCCTGGCGCTTTGGCAGAACGGCAAGCTGCACCTGCTGCATGCGCCGCTGGTCGGGCGGGTCGTGGAGATTTCGGAAGTACCCCTCGCCAGTCGGATTCGCTCGATCAAAGCGCAGGACGGAATCATGGTGGCGCGGGTCGAACGGCTGGGCGATCGATGAATCGTCGACGGTCCCTCCGCCCCTTCGCTGGCGTTGCGAACCTGGTACGTCCAGAGCCTTGCGCGGCAAACCCGGTTTGCTATCATTCCGACACTATGGTTCGGATTTGCACGGTCGGCCGGATTATGTGCTGCCTCGAGTGGTTTCGGGGCTGCGGCCGAGTGCATCGTCTATAGATCGATCAACGATCCAGCATGACTCGGCAGCGACCCGCAAACACTTGTGGGTCGCTTTTTGTTTTCCCTGATAGGAGCGTCACGATGTCGTCCCAGATCGTCGTCTCAGTCGGCCACCGCCAGCAGCCCCTGCGCCAGCGTCCCTCGGCGTACGGGGTGAAGGACCATTCGGTGTGGACGGCCCTCTATTGCCGACGCTTTGCGACGCTGCTTACCGATGCTGCCATTCCGGTGCTCAGTGGGATCGAGTACCTCGATCTCGGCCCATCCCGGATTCCCAACTTTCGCCATCTCAATCGGCGGCTCGTGCCGCGGACCGGGTGGGCGGTCGTTCCGGGGGAGTCATACCTTCCTGAGGCCCATCTTGCCCGAAGTCTCAGTCGGCGTCGTTTGCCGAGCGCGGTGGCTATTCGGCCGTCGGCCGAGGTCGAACACCCGCCTGCGTCTGACATCTTTGCGGATCTGGTCGGGCGGGTTCCGCTGCTTGCTGAGGTGCGGTATGCCGGGTTCCTCGAGCGATTCGGCGCGGTTTCCTTGGCAGCGAAATCGCCGGAGGCCCGGGAAGGGCTTGCGGGGCTGTTCGCGTTCACGGCCACGTTTGGCTTGATCCGAGAGGGAGATCGCACCAAAGTCTACGGCAGCGAACTGGTACCGTCGGTGGCTTTGAGCCGGCACGCGCTGGGAACGGCCTGCGTTCATCGGCCATTCAGCCTTGCCGAGGTACTGGCGACCCCGGTGCCGGTCGATCGGCTACCCGAGGTGCTTTTCGTGCTCGACGACTTCGCTCAGCTGCGCGATGCGGTCGACTCCCTGGCGTCGTTAGGCTGACGTCCCAGAGTGCGTCTGGCTGTGCGCAGGGAGCTCCAGGATAAACGCTTTACCGGCTTGGTCCGGATACTGGACGAGGCGGAGCGAGCCGCCATGCAGTTCGGCAATCCACCGTACGATTGCCAACCCCAGTCCGCTGCCGGGCACGTCATGACGGACTCGGAAGAACCGCTCGAAGATTTTCTCCTTCGCTTCGGGGGGAATTGCCGGTCCGTGATCGGCCACTGCCACCCATCGCCGCGGGTTGCGGCCGTCCTCGGCACCGACGGTGATCTCGATGTCACTTGCGGGGGCGTGGATCAGGGCGTTTTCCACCAGGGCCATGACCGCGCGTTCGAGCAGTGACGGATCGCCACGCACGGCGCTGGTGTCGAAGCGCCCGGTCGTCAGCTGCCGTCCAGCCGCGGCGGGATGTCGTCCGGCGCGGAGGATGACTCGGCTCACGATATCGTCGAGATAGAGCACCGACGCGGTCCGCAGGTCACCTGCAGTTTCGCCCCGGGCGAGCAGCAGCAGATCGCTGACCAGGTTGGTCAGATGCTCCGCTTCCGTCTGGAGCCGGTCGAGCATGATCCGCTCCGGTGCGTGCGGATCAGCGGTTTGCCGTGCGGTTTCGATCTCGTTGCGCAGGATCGTAATCGGGGTGCGCAGCTCGTGCGCGGCGTCGGCGAAGAAGCGCCGCTGGTTGGCCGCGACCTCCCGCTCTCGCCCCAGCGCAAGGTCGAGACGACGCACCAGCGCAGCAAACGCCACCTGCAGCCGACCCACCTCGTCCGGAGCGGCCGGCGTCGGAAGGACCACGTCCGGGACCACCCCTCGGGCCAGTGCGTCGCTGACCCGATCGGCGGTGCGGGCAACGTCCGTGACCGGTGTCAGCGCGCGACCCGAAACGAGGAAGGCAACGACGGTTCCCGCCAGGAGGCTCAAGACGAACCCCGCCGTCAGGGTCAGGCGGAGATCCCGGAGCCGCTCTTCGACCGGGCCAAGCGAGACACCGAGAATCAGTCGAAATCCTTCGGGCAGTCGCACCGCCACCACCCTCGAGGGACCCTCATCCGTCATCAGCGTAACGGGAACGGTGTCGACGGCGCCCAGGTCGGTGGCGAAGAACTCCGGTGTGTCTTCGATCGAGCGACTGTGGGCAATGATCTGGCCGTCGGGATCGAGTCCAACGATCGAGCGGTCGCCGTAGACCAGCTCCGTGGCAACGTGAATCAGAGTGGCCCGGGGAGTCACGTTGTCTTCGGTGTCGGCCAGGAACAGGGCGTAGGCCCCCTCGCTCGAATGCTTCAGGTTGAGGTCGACCTCTTCCCGCCAGTGCCGCTCGAGAGCGGCGTAGAGCAGCAGCGCCGACACCGCCAGCAGAAGACCGAAGCTTGCTCCGACCGCCACCGTCAAGCGAACCCGAAGCCCACGGAGCGGATATCTAGGCATCATCATACTCGGGGCGCAGTACGTAGCCGGCGCCACGAATCGTGTGAAGCAGCGGGGCGCCGCCAGTGTCGAGCTTGCGCCGGAGCCGTGCGATGTAGACGTCGATGATGTTGGAGAGCGGGTCGTAGTTTTCGTCCCAGACGTGCGCGCTGATCGTCGCGCGACCCACCACCTGGCCGGCGTTCTTGGCCAGAAACTCGAGCAGCGAAAACTCGGTCGTCGTCAGTTCGATCGGCTGCCCTCCGCGGGCGGCGGTCCGGGCGGCGGGGTCGATCACGAGATCGTCGATTACCAGTGTGCTTGGCCGAATGCTGGCCTGGCGGCGCTCGAGCGCGCGGAGACGGGCCAGCAGTTCATCGAGCGCAAACGGCTTGACGAGGTAGTCGTCGGCGCCGGCGTCGAGTCCGGCCACCCGGTCGGCAATGCTGTCGTATGCGGTCAGCGCCAGGATCACGAGTTGGGCTCCGTCCTGGCGCAGGCGACGGGCGAGGTCGAGACCCGAACCATCAGGCAGGTTCAGGTCGAGGACCACGCCGTCGTACGGGTCTCGAGCCAACTTGTCGAGTGCCGAACCAATGGTTGAAGCGCCGTCGACGGCGTGTCCGGCCGATCGCAGTCCGCGGGCCAGGGAGTCGAGCAGTTGAGGTTCGTCCTCGACGACGAGCAGGCGCATGGTTTCGCATGAGGGTTGAGCCGGAAAGCTAATGAAGGCACCAGGTGGCTGAATTCATCAGGGGTTCATGTTGCAGCGTTACCCTTCGAGAGTTGAGTTCTCGGAGGATGTTCCGGTGGTCTTCATGGTTGTCCTCGCGATGGTCAGCACTCCCGTCGATACGGTCCGTCTCCAGGCAGCCGACGCACTCGATCTGGCGCGGCGGCAGGCCCCGCGCGTGACTGCTGCCGCGGCGCGAGTTGAGGCGACTCGCTATGGCGTTGCGGCAGCGCGGGCCTGGCGCAACCCCACGTTGAATGTCGTCGCCGAGAATCTGGGTGCCCAGCAGGAGATCACGAGGCGTGATGGCCTGGCCGGTGTCGAAGGGCAGGTCACCCTGTCCGGCTGGGTTCCCCTTGGTGGGGATCATGGAGCCCTCATCCGCGCCGCCCGGGCGCAGGCGTCCGGAGCCGCCGCCGGACTGGCGTTGGCCGAGCAGGAGGCGGCCGTCGCTGCTGTCGAAGGCATCGCGGTGGTCGAGCGGGATCGGGCCGCCCTGGAGGCCGCGCGGGCGGAAGCTGCCGCCCTCGAGCGTTTTGCGGTGGCCATGACGCGCCGAGCGGAAGAGGGACGCACTGCTGGGGGCGATGCGGCGCGTGCTCGGTTGGAATCGGCTGCTGCGGCGGCCCGGGTCGCCCGGATCGAGGCGGCCCTTCTGGGGTCTGAGGCGACGCTGGCGCGCCTGCTCGGGTTTGTCCCCGGCACTCCCCTCGTGATCGCGTCGGGCGTTTGCTCACCGGGGCCACTCTCGCCCCTGCCACACGCCCAAGCGGCGGCAGCAGCCGCCCAGGTTGCCGTGGCTCGTGCCGAGTCTGACCGGCAGCGGGGCCTGGCCGTACCGGACCTGATGCCGCAGGTCGGCTTGCGGCGCACCGGCGGCTTCTCCGGCCTGATCGTGGGGCTGTCGGTCGACCTCCCGGTGCTGTCACGCGGTCGGGCTGCTGCTGCCGCCGCCCGGGCGGAAGCCGAGGCGCGGGAGGTTGAGTACCAGGCCATCGTGACGCGACTGGCGGCGGAACGCCATCATGCGGAGCAAGCAGTTGCGGTCCTCGAGGTCTCACGGCGCCGGTTCGATGCAGAGTGGCGGCGCGACCTGGTCCGGGCGCTGACCGCGGCTGAGGCCCGCTATGGTGCCGGCGAGGCAACCCTCGCCGAGCTGCTGGATGCGCGCCGTGCCAGGCTTGCTGCGCTGGATGACTATGCGAGCTGGCGTGCTGAACGCCGGATGGCGCGGGCGGCGCTGGCCCGGGCACGAGGAGCACCGGTCGAGGCCGCCGTGCTCTGTGACGATCCTTCGGAGTGATGATGATGTCTCGGATGACGATGGTGCGCCTGGCCGTTCCCGTTCTGTTGGGTGGTTCGGCCGCATGTGCTGGCGAGACCGCAGACCGACCACCAGCTGCGCTGCCGCGTGGCGTGGTGGAATTGACGGCGGCGCAAATGGAGGCGACCCGGATCGTCGTCGACACGACCGTGCTGCGACGCGTGACGATTCCCCTGGTGGTCCCGGGCACCGTCACGACCCCGGACACCCGGACCTCACATGTCGGCTCGATTGTCGAGGGCCGTATCGATGACGTCCTGGTACTGCCCGGGGATTGGGTGGCTGCCGGCGCCCCGCTGTTTCACATCCACTCCCACGAAATGGCCGTGGCGCACCGGGACGTGGTCACGGCGCAGGCCGAACTGACCATGGCACGGGCGGCCTATGAGCGATCTCGCACCCTGCTGGAGGCGGAGGCGGTGTCGAAGGAGGAAGTCGAGCGGCGACGGGCGCAGTTCGAGGCGGCCCAGGCCGAGCAGGTCCGCAGCGAGGAGATCATGCGCCACCTGTCGCCCTCGGCGACCGGGGAGGTGGTGGTGCGTGCTCCCCGGGCGGGCACGGTGATCGATGTCAAGGTGAGGCCGGGCGAGGCCGTGCTGGTAGGGTCGCCGCTGGCCACGCTGGGCGATGCCAGCAGACTGTGGGTCATCGGATTCGTTCCGGAGCATGCCGCATTGCAGCTTCGGCCGCGTGACTCGGTTGCGGTGCGGATCGATGCGCTGCCTGACAGTCTGATTCCAGGGCGGGTGGTCCGGGTGTCGGGGGTCGTCGATTCCCTTCGCCGTGCGGTCGATGTGCGGGTCGAGTTGCTCGTCATTCCGACCGGCGTCAGGCCCGGGATGTTCGCTTCGATCCTGCTTCCATCGGCAGATCCGGTCGACCGGGTCGTGCTCCCAGCCCCGGCTGTGCAGCGTACAAGCGAAGGAGATGTCGTCTTCATTGCCGACGGCAACAACCGGTTCCGACAGCGCGTGGTACAGGCTGTTGCGCTGGGCAATGGGCAGATGGCGATTGCGGGGCTTCCGGCTGGGATTCCCGTGGTCACCGTTGGCGCGTTCAGGCTCAAGTCGGCGCTCGAAAACGTCTGGGACGAGTAGTCCGTGCTGTCACTCCTGCTGCGGTTCTCGCTCAATCATCGCTGGCTGGTTGCCGGCGCCACGACCCTCGTGGTCGGCCTGGGACTCTGGGCCTTTCGCACCATTCCTTTCGAGCCGTTCCCCGATATCACGGCCAACGCAGTCAGTGTGATTGCAGAGGTTCCCGGCATCGCGCCGCAGGAAGTCGAGCAACTGGTCACCTTTCCGATCGAGCGGGCATTGCTCGGTCTCCCCGGCGCCACGGCAGTCCGTTCGACCACGAAGTTCGGGCTGGCCCTCACCCAGGTCATCTTCGAGGATCGGGTCGACGGCTACTTTGCGCGGCAGTTGGTTGCGCAGCGGCTCGGTGATGTCGCTGCGGACTTACCTGCCGGGGTGATTCCGGTGCTTGGTCCTGTGTCGACGGCCATGGGCGAGGTCTATCAGTACGTGCTCACCAGCCGGACCAGGGAGTGGGGGCTCGGTCAGCTCAAGGCGCTTCAGGACTACACGCTGGCGCCGATGCTGCGCACGGTGCCGGGCGTGGCGGAGGTCAACAGTTGGGGCGGTGAAACCGAACAATACCACGTGGTCGTCGACCCGCATCGCTTGGCGCTGGCCGGATTGTCGCTCTCGCAAATCGAGGCTGCGCTCGCAGCCAATAACGCCAACTTTGGCGGGGCGCACACCGAGGACCGTGGTGAACGCTTCATTGTGTACGGCCGTGGTCGGCTCACCGGGCCCGCCGACATCGAGCGAGTGCCGGTCGCGACGCGTAGCGGCGCGCCGATCCTGATCCGTGACATCGCACAGGTGACGACCGGCGCGCTGCCTCGGCAGGGTGCGATTACCTGGGATGGCAAGGGCGAGGTCGTGTCGGGCATGGTGATCATGCGCAAGGGCGAGAACGCCCAGCGGGTCATTGCCGGAATCAGAGCTCGGGTGGCGGAGATCGTTCCGAACCTGCCGCCGGGCGTCGAGCTGGTAGCATTCTACGACCAGACCGAACTGGTGGGGCAGACCACGGCCACGATCGGCAAGAACCTGGTCATGGGGGGCATGCTGGTCGTGGTGCTGCTCTGGGTCTTTCTGCGGAACGTCAGGGCGAGTCTGATCGTTGCCGCGGTGATCCCGCTGTCGATGCTCTGGGCATTCGTCGCGATGAAGTGGTTCGGATTCTCCGCCAACCTGATGAGCCTGGGCGCGCTCGACTTCGGACTGCTGGTCGACGGGTCAGTCGTGATGATCGAGAACATGCTGCGCCGGTCGGCGACGGGGCCGGAGTCTGTCGAGGACACGACCAACCGAATGCATCGCGCGGCCCGTGAGGTCGGGCGACCGGTCCTTTTTGGCATTACCATCATCATCGCGGTGTATCTGCCGCTCTTTGCCCTTCAGGGTACCGAACGCAAGATGTTCGTGCCCATGGCGTTTACCGTGGTGGTCGCGGTGCTGGGGTCGCTGGTACTCGCGCTCACGGTGGTCCCGGCAGCTGCGCGCACCTGGCTGGCCAACGTCCACGAACCTCACTCAGCATGGTTCGAACGCCTCAGGCTTCGCTACCGTCGCATGCTCGAGGGCACCCTGGTTCGCCAGACGCCGGTGTTCGCCGCTGCCCTGGTCCTGATCACGCTGGCGGTGATCGGGATCGGCGGCCTGGGACGGGAGTTCATGCCTCGGCTCGATGAAGGGAGCGTCCTGGTTCAGGTTCGTCGTCTGCCGTCGACAGCGCTGGGTGAAGGCGTCGAGTATTCGCTGGCTATCGAGCGTGCGCTCCAGAGCTTACCAGAGGTGCGCACGGTCGTGTCCAAGCTTGGTCGCCCCGATCTGGCCACTGAAGCGATGGGCACCTACGAGTCCGATACCTACATCATCCTCGAACCGCGCAAGACCTGGCGTCGCGGCGGTAAGGATGCGCTGCTCGTCGCCATGGACAGTACGCTGCGAGAGGTGCCTGGCATCAGCTATGCTTTCACGCAGCCGATTCAGATGCGGCTCGATGAGGCGGAGAGCGGCATCACAACCGATGTCGGCGTCAAGATCATCGGCGCTGATCCGAATCGGCTTGCGGCCCTCGCCGCCCGGGTGGAATCGGTGCTGCATGAGGTTCGCGGGGCGGCAGACGTCAAAGCAACCGCAGCGGCACGGGTCCACCAGGTACAGCTCGACCTGGATCGGAATGCGCTGGCGCGGTACGGTATCGGGACCGCGGAGGTTGGCCGCGAGGTCGAACTGGCGCTCGGTGCCTCGGTGGCCACGACGGTGATCGACGGGCCACGCCGAATCGGTGTGGCCGTACGAATGGCCGGGGCGTCGACCCTGAGTCCGGAAGGCTTCACGGAGCTGCCGATTCCGACCCCGGTCGGCGGCCGGGTGCCGCTCGGTACGGTGGCCCGACTTCAGGTCGTCGAGACGCCCGAGGCGTTTGCCCATGAAGGGGCCGAGCGCATGGTCGTGGTGGGTGCCAACATTCGCGGTCGGGATGTTGGCAGCTTCGTTGACGATGCGGCTGCGGCGCTGGCCAAGGCGGTGCCGCTACCGGAAGGCTATCGCTTCGAATGGGGGGGACAGTATCAGCACCAGCAGAGCGCTATGAAGCGGCTCGCGGTCCTGGTGCCGCTGGCCATCCTGGGAATCTTTCTGCTGCTCAGTTGGGCATTTGGCACCGGACGACACGCGGCGCTCATCATGACCAATGTGCCGTTTGCGCTGGTCGGCGGGGTGGCGTCGCTCTGGATTGCCGGCCTCAACTTGAGCATTTCGGCCGCCATCGGCTTCATTGCGCTTTTTGGCATCGCAGTGCTCAACGGCGTCGTGATGGTGAGCTATATCAACGAGCTGCGCGCCGCGGGCTCGACCCTGGAAGAGGCAGTGCTCAACGGCGCCGCGACCCGGCTCCGGCCGGTGCTGATGACGGCGCTGGTGGCAGGGTTCGGCTTCGTGCCGATGGCGCTCTCGACCTCGCCCGGTGCGGAGTTGCAGCGTCCGCTGGCTACGGTCGTCATTGGTGGTCTGGTGACGGCAACCGCCCTGACGCTCGTGGTTCTGCCGACGCTGTACGTCGTGGTGGAACGGTGGGTGGCTCGTCGTGCGGGCGCCGCGGGAGGTGTCTGACTCGGATCTTGCCGGACTGGGGCCACCGACTAGTTTGGAGGTCTGTTTACCCTCTCGCGAAGGATGGTTCGGCATGGCTCTGCAGCTCGGCGACCTGGCCCCGGATTTCACGGCGGATACGACCGCAGGTCCGCTGCGGTTCTATCAGTGGAAGGGCGCCAGTTGGGCGGTGCTCTTTTCCCACCCGAAGGACTTTACGCCAGTTTGTACCACCGAATTGGGCGTCGTAGCCAAGCTCAAGCCGGAGTTCGAGCGGCGGAACACCAAGGTGATCGGTTTGAGCGTCGATCCGGTTGCTTCGCACGTGCAGTGGGAGGGCGACATCGCCGAGGTGACCGGCAATACGGTCAACTTCCCGATGATCGGCGATCCCGACCGCACCGTGGCTGGGCTGTACGGCATGATCCACCCCAATGCCTCCGATACCACGACGGTTCGTTCCGTGTTCGTGATCGGTCCCGACAACAAGATCAAGCTGACGCTGACCTATCCGGCCAGCACGGGGCGGAATTTCGAAGAGATTCTGCGCGTCATCGACTCGCTCCAGCTGACAGCCGATTTCCAGGTGTCGACACCTGCGGACTGGAAGGATGGGGAGGACGTCATCATCGTGCCCGCCGTCTCCGACGAGGACGCCAAGGCCAAATTCCCGAAGGGGTGGGTTGCCAAGAAGCCGTATCTCAGGGTCACGCCCCAGCCTAACCGCTGACCGACTTTCGGCCTCGGCGCCAGTCAACTGGTGCCGGGGCCACTTGCCCCCTCGCCAAACGGACTGACAAACGGTATTCTGTCATTTGGCCATCGTAGTACAACGCCTGACAATCGAATCGCCATGCTGACTGCTTTGCCCGATCGGGCCGCCGAGCTGGCGGCAGCGTTCCGTGCAGCGCATTACCGGGACGAGCGACCCCTCATCTTTGCCGATCCTTTTGCGCTCCGGCTCGCGAGTCCGGGGTGGCGAGCGATCTGCCGCTACGGCCCGGTCCGGCACTTTGTGTTCGAGCGGCTGTACGGAAAGTACCGGCCGCTTCGGGGGCACTTGCTGTACCAGGCCCGGATCGCAGAAGACTGGCTCGAGCAGTTTGTCGATGCCGGGGGACGGCAGTACGTCCTGGTCGGTGCCGGGCTCGATTCGTTTGCGCTCAGACGAACCGACCTGGCAAGCCAGCTCCGGGTCTTCGAGGTCGATCGGCAGGCGGCGCAGCGTGCCAAGCGAGATCGCGTCAGCAGTCTCGGGCTCGAGCCCGAAAATGTCGAATGGATCCCGTTGGACGACGCGCGCGAGTCCCTGCATGACGCCCTCCGCCGCTCCACCTTTCGCTTCCACCGGCCGGCCTTCGTTTCCTGGCTGGGATTCTCGCGCTGCCTCGACGAGCAGCCGCTGGTCGATGTTCTGTACGGTCTGGCGGAGGTTGCTGTGCCCGGCACCCGGGTGGCGGTCGGGTATCTCGTTGCCGAGCAACTGGACGGTGCCGGCGGCAATCGAGTGCTCGATGCCATGACCCGAGAGGGGTACGGAGCGCACCGGGCGCAGCCGACCGAGGCCGCGTTCGTGGAGGCGGTCGAGGCGACCGGATTTCGGGTGTTGGAAACCGTTGGGCCGGCCGAGCAGGACTCCTACTTTGCCGCTCGGACCGACGGGCTCACGGGAATCGCGGCGAGCCGGATGGCGCTGCTGGAGCTCGAGCCGCCTCGCTGACACGTGCCAGCACCGCATGACGTCGTCCCAGCCACAAGGCAATGCCTAACCACACCACAGCGAACGGCGCGGCCAGATAGGACGCGCCGGCAAAACCCACCCCCAGCGCGGTCAGGCCGCGCATGCTCCAGGCGCCAACCTGATCGCCGCCACGATAGACGAACGTATCGATGAAGTGCTTGGCCTTATACTTGTCCTCGCGGTCCAGCACGGTGTAGAGCACTTCGCGAGTTGGTCGGGCAACCGCGTACTCGCCTGCGCGCCGCAGGACCTGAAACACCACGAACACGGCCAGGATCGGAAAGCTGCCCAGCGCCAGGAACCCGATGACGGTGAGGGCCGGCAGCAACGCCAGGGTAACCGAGACCCCCAGCGCCTTGATCAGTCGGCCGGTCAGAAAGGCTTGTGTCAGCAGAGTCAGGATGTTGACGGCAAGGTCGATTCGCGCAAAGAACGCCGTCTGCGCCGCGCGGTCAGAGTACGCCTGCACCACGATCTGCGCCTGCTGGAAGTACAGCACCGTCGAGCCGATGGTGAACAGCAGCATGTACACGCAGATATTGAGCAGGTACGGCGACCGAATCACGTGCTTGATGCCCGCAAGGGTCTGACCCCCGATCAGCGCCTCCCCTGCGGGTGCCCCTGGCCGCGCGGCCGCCGTCGACGCGCTCAACCGGCGCACGCACTGCACCGCAAGCTCGAGCAGCACCGCAGACACGAGAAAGAGGTAAACCGGGCCGATCCTGGGTGCGAGCGTGGCCGTCACGGCGGCGCCGGTGACGCTGCCTAACGTCCCCCCGAACCCGATAAACCCGAAGAGCCGCTTGGCCTGATCGGTTCGGAAGACATCGACCATGAAGGACCAGAACACCGACGTCACGAACAAGCTGAAGACACTGGTCCAGACGAAGAAGACGCGGCCCAGCCAGACCAGTTGGGCCTCCGGCAGCGTTTGGAACAACCCGAAGAAAATCAGGATGTTGGCGAGGAAGAACCGGTTGGCGATGGTGACGAAGGTTCGCCGCGGCAGCCGCGCAACCATCGCGGCGAAGGGTGGATGAACCACCAGGGTCGCGATCAGCGTGCCGGTATAGAGCCAGGGCAGGTTACTGATTCCACCCGCAACGCCGGTCTGCTCCCGAATCGGCCGCATGATGAACCAGGCCGACAGAATGCAGAAAAAGTACCCGCAGGAAAGCAGGAGCGCCCGGACTTCATCCGGGCGCACTTCGACGACACGTTGCAGCAGGCGAGTGACCGGGTCGGTCGACTCGGCCGAGGCGGTAGAGCTCAGGATTTCTTCCTGGCGTGCCATGCCTTGAGAATTTCCGCTTCACGCTCCGGCGTTAGACCGGAGCGCAGCTTGGCCTGGTTTTCAGCGGGACGCGTCAGGTGCCAGGAAAGCGTATCCTGCACCGTCGTGGCAAACGGCCGGAAGGTCAGACCGGCTGCGATCGCCTTCGACACGATGCACTTGTTCCAGTACAGGGTCTCGCCTTCATTGGGCATCCAGACCGGCAGTTCGGCCCAGGGTCGGACCTTGTGTTCCCTGAGGAATGCGAGGTCCGGCGAGGTCAGCGTGATCGTCCGCTGCGTCTCGCTCGGGAGCACCGAACGGATCCCGTTCAGCATCTCACGGTGGGTCGTGGAAAGTCCGGTGGCGTTGTAGATCCCATAGGTTCGTGCCTCGCACATCCGCACCGTCCACTCGGCGAGGTCGCGGCCGTCGATGATCTGGGCGGCGTGATCGAGGGGCGCGGTCAAGACCTCGCCGCCGCGGGCCATTCGGATCGGCCAATAGCTGAACCGATCGGTCTCATCCCGCGGTCCGGAGATGAGCCCGGGCCGGATCACGGTGACCTTGCCGGGGTAGTACTTCTCCGACTCCTGTTCGGAGAGCGCCTTCATCGCGCCATAGTACTGCATACTCTCGACGGTGGGGTCGGGCATGGTCGCGAGCGGCGCGTTCTCGTCCATGTTCGGCTGATCCCACTTGTCGAAAACCGAGATGGTCGAGATGAAGACGTACTGATCGGTCCGCCCCTTGAGAACCTCGCCCGCGCTGCGCACCCACCGGGGAAAGGTCGTCGGGTTGTCGATGATGACGTCCCAGGTCTTGCTGCCCTTCAACGCCTCGAGGTTGTCGTTCCGGTCGCCGATCAGGTGCTCGACACCACTGGGCAGCTCGGTCTGGCGCCGGCCCCGGTTGAACACCGTCACCTTGTGCCCGCGGGCCACGGCGTAGTGAATCTGGAACGGTCCTGTTTGGCCGGTTCCGCCGAGTACCAGGATGTTGAGCGGCTTGCCTTGGCGCGGAAACGCTTCGGCTCTTTCCCAGAGTCCCTTCGGCAGGCCGAAGGACAGCGCACCGCTGGTGGCGGCCAGGGAACGGACGAAGGTGCGACGTGACGTCATGAGCTCTCTCGAGGAGGAGATTGCGGTTGGAACTGCCATGAATCTAACTACGGATCGGCAGGCCGAGTTACGTCAACCCCGGGTGGCCCGTCGGCGGTCAGGCTCCCCTCAGAAGGCGACCGACAAGCCGGCGAACCCAGGCCCAACCAAGGGTCGGGTGTCCTTGAGGCCGGCATTGACCTGCCGGCCCACCAGGTATCCAAGAGCGGCACCCGCCACAACGTCGGAAAACCAGTGCTTGTTGTCGTTGATCCGGGCAAACCCGGTCAGGGCTGCGGTACCGTACAACAGCACGTCAGCCCGCTTGTCCGCCGTCGAATGCGCCAGACTCGTGGCAATGGCGACGGCGAGGGTGGTGTGTCCGGAAGGAAACGCGCTGTGGTCGCTGAACGGCGCGAAACGCTCCGACGAGCCCTGATTGGGCCGCAGCCGTCCGAACCCCCGCTTGAGCACGGTCGCGATGCCGCCCGCAATCAGGCCTGCACCGGTTGCCTGCGCCGCTGCGTCGGAAAGGTGGGATCGTCCGCTGAGCTGGCCAACCACCCACCCGGCGGCCAGGACCGGCCCCGCATACCGCAGGTGACCGGCCGCGTTACCCCACTCCGCAACCTGATTGCTTCCGGCTCCGCGTACCGCCTGGGCCCGGCGCTGCACCGTTCCGTCAAAGGTGGCCGCCAGCAACACCAGGCCCGCGAGCTTGAGCCCCTCCTCGCGGTCGATGATCGGGACTCGACTGAATTCCAAGGTTGGCAGGTCGGGAACGGTGAAGAGCTGCTGCTGTTGTGCGGACAGTGAACCAGGGAGGTGCGATCCGACCAGGGAGAGACCAATGGCGAGCCTAGCGGCCTTCGACATGGAGCACCTTGGTGTACCGTTGGAGTGTGCGCAACAGGCCTGCGACACCGCCAGTGACGACCAGGAGCCCAATCCAGGGACGAGAGAGCGCCAGGCGGCCGGTGTCGACGAACCGGATTCCCACTTCGAGAAGCACGAAGAGTGCCACCGTCGAGAACCACGCGTAGTACTCTTGCCGAAGCACCGTCCGCAGCGAGAATCGCAGCGCCGCAGGCTGCCAGCACGACAGACGGGGTATGAATGCAGGTGTCTGAGCGGCCCAATCGAGGTACTGGGGCCCGAAGGTTCGTCGGAGGAACTCTTCCTCGACGAACATGATACGCTCGTAGTATAGCGCGAACAGGAGCGAAATGAGAACCGGAGCCCACCACACGCCCAGCGCCAGCGCCGGGCCCAGCCAGAGGAGATAGTTGCCCAGGTAGAGCGGGTGGCGCACCAGCGAGTAGGGACCGGTGGTGCTGAGCGAGGCAGCGACCTGCAGTGCCCGGTTCTTGCCCGAGGTTCCCGACGGCGCATGGCCAATGACCCAGGCGCGGAACAGCAGCCCGAGGGCCGCGACCGACAGCCCGACGGCAGTACCGGCCCGCGACAACCCAGCCGGTTCGGACCGGCCCGCCCCGGCAAACACCAGGAGGACGAGGACGACGGGCGGGATCCAGCTCCGATACCGGAACAGCCAGGCTCCGCTTCGCTCCAACTCTTCGCGCAGTGCCATCGGTGCTATCGGCGCACCCGAACACCTGCCCCGCTCAAGGCGCCCGGAACCGCGCCAGCGGACCCGCCGGGCCGGTCAGCGTCAGCGTCGAGTCAGTTGCTGTGTAGGACTGAACTTGCTCGAGCATTTTGAGATAGGCGTCTTCCACATCCATACCGCGATCGCAGGCCATCCTGGTCGAGATCGGAGCCAGGAAGCGAAGGCTGTCGCCGACGAGCGCATATCCGCCGGAGTAACGGTTGCAGCCCGCGAAGCCGGATGCGCGGCCGGCGGCGCCGTCGAATCGCAGTGTCACCGGCTGGTCGCCCGCGCCGCGAGGGTTGACCAGGCTGCCGACCGACGTCAGGTGCCAGTCACGGTCGACGATGCCATGCCCGGAGCCATGGTCCGCATGCGCAGCGGCCGCCTGCGCCGGCGCGGCGTCGTGGTCGGCCGCGGGCTTGGAGCCGCAGCCGGCAAGCGCCGGCAGCAACCAGAGAACGAGGGCAGGGCGAGCGTGCTTCATCAGGGGCCTCCCGGGCAGCAGGTAATGCTCAATGGTTCAGGGCGACAGCGCTACCTACTGCGGAACGTTGCGCCGTTTGAGCAGCGGACGGCCGACCGCGCCGATCAGCAGGAGGAGCAGAATCACCCAGGGCGGAATCGTCCGACCGGTCATCGCGGTCCAGGCGCACAGTCCGGCCGCGGCAAAGAGAATACACCCCATCAGCACATCGCCGCGCGGGTTCGCGCCAGGCAGGTGGGCCGCCTGCTGCGCCAGCCAGAGGTAGATCAGACCGGCAATCCCGAGAATCGCGGCCAGTCCCCAGATGCCAAGCTCGAGCGCGAGCGGCAGCAGGAGCAGCAGCGCCCCCATGGCGTACAGCATCTGTACATGGTCCCGGCGCACCTGTGGATTCTTGCCTAGCTTCCGAGCGTTGACGAGCGCAAAGGTGCCCATGACGAGCGGAATGATGATCAGCGAGAATCGCACCGGACCTCCCTTACTTGACTGAGAACTTGAGGCCCACGATACCGATCACGATCATCAGCAGAAAGACCACCTGGGTGGCGGAGAGAAGCTCCTTGAACAAGATCACGCCCAGCGTGGCCGCGCCCACGGTGCCAATGCCGGTCCAGATCGGGTAGGCAATGCTGACCGGCAGCGTCTTGAGGCTGACGGCCAGCAGCCCCATGCTCGCGATGATGGACAGTATGGTGAGCAGGCTCGGCCCCGGACGACTGAAGCCGTCGGTGTACTTGAGGCCGATGGCCCAGCCTACTTCAAAGAGGCCGGCCACGACCAGAACGACCCATGCCATCACGCGCTCCCTGGTGCTCGGGGGTCGTCCCCCGGGGTGTCACGGTGACCTCGCCCGGTCGTCCGAGCCGGCCATAATCTAGCGTTGCCCGCCGAGCTCCGACAGCGCGGCTGCGAGGTTGCTGCGGGCCCGGGCCTCGAGCTCCTGATGCAGCAGAGCAGTGTGATACAAGGCGGGTCGATCGAGAAATCCGCGGAGGATCATGGCGCGGCGACGCCGGAAGACGAGCCCGGGAACCCAACGGTACTCCGCTCGAATCTGGGCTTCGTACTCCGCGAAGCGAGCGGGAGGCGCGCCGAGTATCGCGAGGTCGATGTCGACCAGCAGGGTCGGGTCGCCGGGTGAGGGCAGCGCGCTGTGGCGGGTGGCCAGGATTAGCTCGGTGACCCGCGCCAGGACAGTCGCGTCCGCACCGGCATGACGGAGCGACGCGACCGCAAGGTCCGCACTCGCCGCTTCGTTGTCGGAGCGATGCGGATCGTAAATGGCATCGTGATACCAGAGCGCCAGCGATACCAGATGGGGCTCGACCGCGTCATGCCGAACCCGGTCGAGCCAGGCAAAACACTCATCCAGGTGCTGGACGGTGTGGTAGGCGCGGTGGGGTTCCCGATACCGGTTCAGAAGCGGCGCGACAGCGTCCGGCGGCTCGAGCTTGGCGTCTGCCCAGTCTCGCCGCCATCGCTCTTGATGGGTCGACATCCGTCCGGTTCGGCCTCAACCGGCCGGCTGGCAGGCGCCGCCGGTGCTTCGGCCGCCAAAGGTGGCGATGGTCCAAATCCGCGCGGAACTGTCCGCTGGGGCAGAGTCGGGCGCGCGGAGAATCAGGTGCAGTACATCGGTACCGATCAACCAGGACAAGTGCTGATTGGCGCAAGGCGTGCCCGGTCCCAGATCGGCCTCGATCCGGCTGCGTGCCGAGTCATAGGCCGACGCTGCCGTTGCGCCAGGCAGGTCCTCATACCGAAGGAAGGTCTCGATGCCGGAGTTAGGGTCGTACATCATCCAGAGACGATGGTGGGTGCGGGTGTATCGGCACTCGAATGCGCCCTGCGCAAACGAATCCCGGCAGATCCGCACCCCGCTCGCCTCGCCGGCAAACTCGATGGCGTGAGTCGGCGTGTGCTTGCATCCCAATCCGAACAGCAGGGCCACACCGGCAATGGCCAGGCGACCCGACCCGTCGATCATCGCGTTACGTCCGAATGCTGGGTCCAGAACGACAGCGCCGGCGGGCCGGTGAAGAGCTCCGGAGCGCGCTCCCGGAATGCCGTGAGATGCGGTGTCTCCAGATGCGGTCCCGTAAACGCGGCCTGATCGGTCCATGCTTCCCAAAGCAGGATGCGGGCGGGGTCCTCGACGTGCTGATGCAGCCGGATCCCGAAACAGTTGGGCTCTTCGCGAACCACGATCTCGATCAGGTCCTGCAGGGCCGCTCGGGCCGCATCGACCCGATCAGCGCGCGCGTGATACTCGATGACGACGATGACGCCGGGTGCCGGCATGCGACAACTCCTTTGGGGACGGCTGATTGTAACCGGTCCCGGGGTCGGCCGCTATCCGCTACCGCACTGCTGCCGTCCACGAGTAGCGGCCAAGGGCAGGCACGTCGAGCGAGTCGAGCACCCACGCCCAGTAGCTCGACCCGTCGGGGCGGACGACGCGGTGCTCGCTTGGTACGAGTACCGTGCCCGCCTGTCGACCGTCCGGGTCGACGATGAGCCATCGCAAGGCCGTGCGCTCGAGTCCCGGCGGATCGAGCGCGAGCCACAGACTGCCGTCATTGTCGGCGAGTGCCCACGATACGGCAGGGAGTCGTCGCGGTCTGTGGATGGCCCCTCCCTCGGCGGACGCGACGTGCGGTGCCATCCGGGTCAGGATCGAATCTGCGACCGAGCGGGTGAGCTCTTCTCCGCGTATCGCCAGGTGCGTCTGGTACCGGACCCGCCCGTCGCTGCCGAACATGGTGATGCTGACCCCCGTATCGCCGGGTTCCACGAAGGCGAAGCGATCGCCTCGTGGCGCGGGCACCAGCGAGGGTCGCGGCGTGAACGGCTGGATCCCGACGATGCTCGTGCCGTTGGGCTGGACGAGTTGAAAGCTCGTCCCAGCCAGGTCTAGCGTACCAATGGGTGTGTATCGACCGGATGAGCTCACGACGCCGAATGGAATGACGCTTGGCCCCGAAGCATCGCCAAGCCGCGAGTGCCCCTGAACCAGCATGCCCCCGCCTTCGAGCAGGGCCGCGATTCGGATCGGACCGCTCCAGCCGGGAAGGGACGGGGACGTTGCGAGCGAGCTTGCGACGCGCCCGGTGGCGAGCGAGAACGTTGTGACGCGCCGAGCGACGTAATCGAAAACCCAGAGCGAGTCGGCTCGGATGCCGAACGACGCCACTGACCGGAACTCGCCCGGGCCTTGACCACGTCTGCCGATTGTGTGCAGCAATCGTCCGCTCTGGTCGAAAACGAGGAGCTGCCCGGCATCTCCCGCATCGACGATGACCTGGGAATCCGGGGTGACGATAGCGCTGCCGGTTCGGGAAAAGAAGACGTTGCCCGTATCGGGCGACTGGATGATCAGCAGGGGCTCGAGTGCCTCTGCTGCAGCTGCCGTATCGGCCGGCGTATCAGGCGCGCAGCCCGGCAGGCCGGTCAGGATGCCCAGCAGCCCAATGTCCCTGCCGATCCGGCGCCAGCCGCGGAGACGGACAGGCGCCAGGTCGGCAGCGGGAGGAGTCACTGCGTGGTCCGCTGCTCTCCTCGAGCGTACTTCTTGAACCACTCGCGGAGGTAGAGCTGTGTCCGCAGGAAGTTCGACGGCTTGGAGCTGGTGCCGTGCCATTCGTCGTTGAAGCGAATCATCGCGGTCGGCACCTTGAGCATCCGGAGCGCCTGGTAGTACTCCTCCGTCTGCGGCATCGGGGTCCTCAGGTCATTGACACCAGTCATCAGCATGGTGGGCGTCTTGACGTTGCCAACGTACATCAGCGGCGACCGGCGGAGATGCTCGCTCGGATCCTCCCAGGGGAACTTTTCGAAGTTCCGGTACCAGGTGGCGCCGTCGGTGGTGCCGACGAAGCTGAGCCAGTTCGTGACCGGACAGTTGGCCGAGGCAGCGGCGAAACGATCGGTCTTGCCGACGATCCAGGAGGTCAGGACTCCGCCGCCGCTGCAGCCGTAGACGAACATGTTCTGCTCGTCGATGTAGCCTTTGGCAATGGTGACGTCGACACCGCGCATCAGATCGTCGTAGTCCTTGCCCGGGTAGGCATTCTTGATCGCATTGCCGAAGGCGCTGCCATAGCCGGTACTGCCCCGCGGGTTGGTGTAGAGCACGACGTAGCCGTTGGCCGCATGCTCCTGCCAGCCGAAGTTGAAAGCCACGCTGTACATCGAATGCGGGCCACCATGGATGACCAGCATCATCGGATACTTGCGTGACGGATCGAAGTCGGGCGGCTTGATGATCCAGCCCTGCACCCGGAAGTCGTCGACCGAGGTGTACCAGATCTCTTCGACCTGGCCGAGGCGCTTGCCGGCCAGGATATCGGCGTTGACGTCCGTCAGCTTCGTGATCGCGTCGGGTGCGCGCAGGTTGAATCGCACGACATCGCCCGGTTCGTGGAACGAACTCAGGGTGCCCAGCACGGTGCCGTCGCGGGCGATGTCCGAGATTGCGAGCATCTGGACGCCCTTGGTGACCTGGCGTGCCGAGCCCCGCAACGGCGCGAACCAGAGATTCTGACTGCCCTCGCTCTGGGCAGTGAAGTAGACGCCACTGCCGTCATGGGCCCAGGTCAGGTTGGCGGGACTGCGATCGATGTCGGCCAGCACGCGCGAACCGCTGCCGTCGGCGTTCATCACGTAGAGCTTCGAGTCGACCCAGGTGTCGGTCGACCAGTCGTAGCCGGTATAGGCGATCTGCTTGCCGTCAGGGGAGGGAACCGGATTGTTGTCCGGGCCCTTGCGCGTCGTCAGCTGCTTGATGGCGCCGGTCTCGACATCGATCGAGAACACGTCCGACTCGCGCCAGGCATACTCGGCGTCCTCGGTTCGAGGACCGGAGGAGAAGGTGATGGTGCGGCCGTCGGGCAGCCAGGCCGGAGCACCGACGCTCCAGGCGCCGCTGCTCACCTGACGCGGTGTGCCGCCATCGGCCGGGACGACGAAGAGCTGCTGGGTGCCGGACCGGATGAAGCCCTGACCATCGCGGCGATAGGAGAGCTGCTCGACCACCCGCGGGGCCTGGGTCCAGGTGGCGCCCCGTGGTCGGAGTGCGCTGACCTGACCTTCGATCTTCCATCCTTCGGTCTCGGGCACCAGCATCCGGAAGGCAATCCATTTGCCATCCGGCGACCACGCCAGGTCCGTTGGGGCCTCGAGCAGGCGGGTGATCTGCGTCGTTGCTCCCTCCGCGTCCATCCAGCGCACCCAGATCTGGCTGCCGCTCGGTTCGCCCCGCGCCACATAGGCAATCCGGGAACCATCCGGCGACCAGCGCGGCGAGCCGCCCGTCACCAGCGCCCGGGGTCGGGATCCATCACTGTTCATCAGGAAGATCGACGACTCCCAGCGGTCGTTCAGCTTGTCCACCCAGCGGCGCCCGTAGATGACCTGGCGGCCGTCGGGCGAAAGCTGAGGCGACTGGACCTGCTCGAAGTCGAGATAGTCGGCGAGCTGCAGACGGTCGGTGCGCGGTGCCTGGGCCGTGAGCAGACCGGTGCCGGCAACGGTCAGCCCGAGCACGAGGCCAAGCCTGAGCGTCGGAATGGGGAGCATACGGTCCTCCTCGGGGGAGCGGGCGATGCCTATGATCTTGGGGACAAGTTTCAAGCTTACCTGACAAAGGGCCGCCCGGCAACGGAAAGAACGACTGTTGATTGGCCTACATTTTTGTTGCCAGGTACGATATTGTTGATACTGCAACATCGATCGAGGCAGTTCCCGATGGCCCGAGCTCGCCAGACCATTCGCCAACTGCTCCGCCAACCGGCCCACGTCTACACCCGGTCCGAGCGGAAGGTGGTTCGGACCCTGTTGGCCGACTACCCGGCTTCGGGGCTCGGGACGGTAGCCTCCCTGGCCGAGCGGGCCGGCGTGAGCGACCCCACCGTGCTGCGGCTGGTCCAGAAGCTTGGTTTCCGGCAGTTCGGAGAGTTTCAGCAGGCGGTGCTGGCCGAGGTGAGCGAGCGAATGAGCTCGCCGCTGACACTGCTTGCCTCGCGGCGGAAGGCCCTGGCCCAGGACGACCTCTATGGGGCGTTTCTCGCCTCGGCGGCGCATGGTCTGGCGGGCGCCCGCGACCTGATTGCGGAGCCGGAATGGGACCGGGCGGTCGAACTGGCCGCCGATCGGCGCCAGCGGATTCACTGTCTGGGCGGCCGGTTCAGTCGCTTCCTGGCGGGATATCTCTGGGAGCACCTGCGGTTGCTGCGGCGTGACTGTGCCTGGCTCGACGGCAGCGGCGCCGTGCTGATCGACAGCCTGATCGACATGACCGCCCGCGATGTGATTGTGGTGTTCGACTATCGACGCTATCAGCCGGATGTGATTGCCTTTGCCGAGCAGGCGGTTGGCTCTGGCGCGCAATTGCTGCTCTTTACCGATGGCTCGGGGTCGCCGCTTGCGCGGCTGGCTGATGCGGTCATTGCAGCGCCGGTCGAAACGATCTCGCCGTTCGACTCACTGGTGCCGGCCTTGGCCCAGGTCGAGGCGTTCGTTGCGGCGGTCACGGCCCGTCTGGGTGACAAGGCGCGCGGCCGGTTGAGCCGGCTCGAGGCGCTTCGTGCCGAGATGACCAACCACGTACTCGTTGAGAAAGCGGATTGATCAATGGGCCGTCGCGTCGAGATTGTTCGGGCTGGCAGCATCATTGCTCGCGATATGCCGTATGCCCCGCACCATGTCACGCTGCTCCTCGTCGACATGCAGCGGATCTGGGTGGAACCTGGTCTCGATCCCGACTATCCCGACGCCTCACCCGACGACTATCTCTATCGCGAACTCCGAGAGCGCGTCATCCCGAATCAACGTCGGTTGCTGGCGGCCGCGCGGGCGGGCGGGGCCCAGGTGGTTCACACGGTCATCGAAAGCCTGACCGAGGACGGGCGGGACCGCTCGCTCGATCACAAGCTCTCGCCGATTCATGTGCCCAAGGGTTCCCCGCTGGGGCGGGTGATTCCGGAACTCGAGCCGATCACCAACGAGATCGTGCTGCCCAAGACCTCGTCCGGGGTCTTCAACTCGACCGCGATCGACTACGTGCTCACCAATCTCGAGACACGATTCCTGATCGTCGCCGGAATGGTCACGGATCAGTGCGTCGACATGGCCGTCCGGGATGCCGCCGATCGCGGCTATCTCGTCACCCTGGTGCACGACGCCTGCGCAGCGGCATCGGTGGAGCGCCATGAATCGGCACTGCGCGCGCTCAGCGGCTACTGCTGGACTGCCGATACCGCCACGGTCGTCGGCCGCCTCGCAGGGCTTGTTCAGTGAGGCCGCGACTCGGCCTGAGCCCTAACCATGGGAGACGGGGTACGGATGGGTAACGCGCGGGATATCGATCCGGGCTGGGGCTCGGAACTCGTCAGCTTCGTGACGACCGACTGGGCAGGCATCACGCGCGGCAGGGCGGTGCCATACGCCGACCTCGACCGCTGGCTTGCCAAGGGCTGCGGTTGGGTGCCCGCCAATGCTGCCATCACTGCATTCGATCCGATCGGTGCCGACAATCCCTGGGGCTCGAGTGGCGACCTGCGACTGCTGCCCGATCCGCAGGCCGGCTTCTCGGTGACGGATCTTCCTGGCGCCACGCCGTTGCACGTCTATCAGTGCGACATCGTCGACACGGACGGGGTGCCGTGGGGTTGCTGCCCGCGCAGCTTCCTCCGCGGGGCGATTCGCGACTTGGAGGCGCTTGGTTTCGGGATCGTCGCGGCCTTCGAACATGAGTTCCAGTTGCTGGGCGAGGGCCCGGTGGCGCCCGCATTCTCGCTCCAGGGTCAGCGGATTGCCGATCCGCTGGGCCCGCTGCTCGTTCGCGCGCTCGATGACGCGGGGGCAGAACCGGAAATGTTCTTTCCCGAGTACGGCCGGCGTCAGTTCGAGGTGACCTGTCGTCCTGCGGGCGCGCTGGCGGCGGCAGATCGCGCCGTGGTAGTTCGGGAGGTTACCCGGGAGGTCGCTCGTCTGCTGGGAAGCCGGGCGAGCTTTGCTCCGCGGACCGCAGCCGAGGGCGTCGGGAACGGCGTCCATGTGCACCTCAGTCTGACCGATCTTGCCGGTCAGCCGGTCGGCTTCGATGCCGCGCGCCCGGGGCGAGTCTCGGAAGTGTCCGGTCGCTTCGCGGCGGGGATCGTCCGGCATCTCCCGGCGTTGTGTGCTTTGACCGCGCCGAGCGTGATCTCGTATGCGCGGCTGGTGCCGCACCACTGGAGTGCCGCCTGGACCTGCTTTGGCGATCGCAATCGGGAGGCGACGCTCCGGATCTGTCCCACGACCACCCTCGCCGGCGGCGACCCCGCTCGCCAGCTGCACTACGAGTACCGGGCCCTCGATGGGTCGGCGTGTCCCCACCTCGCGCTCGGTGCCATCATTCGGGCAGGTATCGAAGGGTTGCGGGCCAACCTGCCGGCCCCGCCGCTGGTCGACGTCGACCCCGGCTTCCTGAGCGACGGCGAGCGTCAGGCGCTGGGAGTGCGGCGCTTGCCCGGGTCGCAGCTCGAGGCGCTGGCAGCGCTGGAAACTGATCCTGTGGTGTCGGGGTGGTTCAGCGAGGAGATGCTGGCCGGGTATCGCGCCATGCGGGCCAAGGAGCGCGAGATCGTCGAGCGGCTTTCGTCGGCAGACCTCGCCGCCAAGTACGCATCGGTGTATTGAGCGGTGTCGCGCGGAGGGAGTGATCGGCCGGACCCACCGGTCGTCGAGAGGGTCAACGAGCAGGGACGCTCGCCTGTAGTGCTGCTCTGCGAGCACGCCTCGCGCTTCATCCCGATCCGTTACGGCAACCTCGGCCTCGCGGAGCCCGAGCTGTCTCGGCATATCGCCTGGGACATTGGCGCGGCCGCCTTGGCGCGGGACCTCGCTGCCCGGCTCGATGCGCCGCTCTTTCTGCACGGCTACTCACGGCTTCTGATCGATCCGAACCGACCGCTTGCCGCGCTGGACAGCATTCCAACCAGCAGCGAGAGCACCATCATTCCGGGCAATGCCGGCATCGATCGGCGGGAGCGGCAGCTTCGGGCGGAGCGCTACTTCACGCCCTATCACGACGCCGTCGCGACTCATCTCGACCATCGGCAGGCGAGCGGACGGCCCACGGTCGTCGTCGGCGTCCACACCTTTACCCCGGTGTTTCGAGGCGTCCGGCGCCCCTGGCATGCTGGCGTGCTGTTCGGCGCGGCTTCCCGCTACGGTCGTGCGCTCGTCGCCGCGCTGGGGGCGCCGGGACTCATCATTGGCGCCAACCAACCCTATTCGATCCACCCCGATGGCGACTACACGGTGCCCGTGCATGGCGATGGCCGAAGGCTGCCCGCAGTGCTGTTCGAAGTCCGGAACGACCTGCTCGATAGCGCAGCCGACGTCGGGGCGTGGGCTGACCGTCTCGCCGCCGTGCTCGAGGCAACGATCCATTACGCCACGGAGGCCACCGTCGATGGCGGATGATAGCACGCTGCAGGACCTGGGATATCAGGAGGAGCTGCACCGGGGACTCTCGACCTGGGACCTGGTGGTCTACGGCCTGGTGTTCATCATGCCGATTGCTCCGATGGGTATCTACGGATACGTGGCAACCGAGTCGCATGGCTTGCCGGTGCTCACCTATTTGATCTGCGCTGTCGGAATTTTCTTTACCGCACTGGCCTACAGCGAAATGGCCAAGGCGGTGCCGACGGCAGGTTCCGTCTATGGTTACGCCTCGCGAGCATTCGGCAGTCGGTTCGGCTTCCTCGCGGGCTGGATGATCCTGATCGACTATCTGCTGATTCCGAGCCTCTGCTACGTTTTTGCCTCGATTGCCCTGGCTGGCATGATTCCAGCCGTGCCGCTCTGGGGCTGGCTGGTTCTCTTTGCGCTGGCCAACACGGGTATCAACTACCGTGGAGTCGTGGTGAGCGCACGGTTCAACCGGGTCGTCCTGGCGCTTCAGATCGTGACGCTGGCCGTCTTCCTCGGTTTCGGCATCCTCGCTGTCAGCACCGGAAGCGCCGGGGAAGGGTGGACCATCAAACCAGTCTTCGACGCCACCAATCTCGACTTTCGGGCCCTGATGACCGCTGCAAGTATTGCCGTGCTCAGCTTTCTCGGGTTCGACGCAATCTCGACGCTTGCCGAGGAAGCACGCGGCGGGGGGCGCAGTGCCGGCCGAGCCACCCTCACGGTGCTGTTTCTGGTGGCCGGATTCTTCATGCTCCTGACCTTCGTTGCGGGAAATCTGCAGCCCGACTGGCAGGCGCTCGCGGCCGATCCGGACAATGGCTTCTACAACGTTGCGGCCATTGCGGGCGGCAAGTGGCTCTATACCCTCTGTGCTGGCATGACGGCGTTCTCCTGGGGCATCACTGCAGCACAGGCTTCCCAGAGCGCCGTTTCGCGGATTCTCTTCAGCATGGCACGCGATCGCCTCCTGCCAGCGCCGCTGGCGCAGGTGCATCCCAGGTTCCGGACGCCGTATGTTGCCCTGCTGGCGGTGGCGGTCATTTCACTCGTCGTCGGCCTGATCTATCAGCGCGACCCGAGCGGGATAACGTACATTGTCAACTTCGGTGCGCTGACCGGGTTTCTCTGTCTTCACGCGAGCGTGGTGGCCCACTATATGATCCGTCACCGCAGCCGGAACTACCTGGTCCATCTGATCTGTCCCCTCCTTGGCGCGATCGTGATCGGCTATGTCTGGTGGGGCCTCGATTCGCAGGCCAAGCTGCTGGGCCTGGGATGGGTTGCCGTTGGCGGGGTGGTCCTTGCAGTGAATTCGGCCCGCGGCATCAGGACCAGGCTCGATGTCTGATCAGAGCCGCGACATCTGGCTGTCCCGCGACCGGGCCGCCATCGGCGAACCCGGTAAGCTGCGTTTTCATCCCATGGTTGCGCTGCGCGGCGAAGGTCCCTATCTGATCGAACCAAGCGGTCGTCGGATCCTCGACTTCTCGGCCGGCTGGGGCGCGGCGTCCTTGGGATATGCCCATCATGCCGTGGTCGATGCCGTCAGTCACAGTGTCCGCACCACGGCAGGGGTAGGCTCGCTCTCGCTCGTCAGTCCGCCAGCCGTGCTGCTCGCCGAGGCGCTGCTCGACAGCATTGCCGACGGGGTTGATCGTCGCGTCTGGTTCGGACACTCGGGCACTGACGCGTGTGACATGGCGCTGCGGTTGGCAACCCGTGCATCGAGAAAGGGTGTCATCAGCTTCAAAGGATCCTATCACGGCGGCTTCGGCGGAGGGATGGACATCTCCGGACACGCTGCGCTTGCCGGGGCGGGCAGCCATGCCAGTCTGACCCAACTCGACTACCCCCGCGATGCCGCCGCCGCCGCTGCGGTGCTCGATAGTCTGGATCAGGTGCTGGCTGCCGGGACGTTCGCGGCCCTCTTTGTCGAGCCGATTCTGTCGGATGGCGGCCTGATCGTTCCGCCGGAAGGATTTCTGGCTGGAGTTGCCGAGCGGTGCAGTAAGCACGGCACGCTGCTGGTTGCCGACGAGGTCAAGGTCGGGATGGGGCGCACCGGTAAGAAGTATGCGCACCAATGGGATGGCATCGTTCCGGACCTGCTCGTGCTGGGCAAGGGGCTCGGCGGTGGGCTCCCGATCTCGGCCGTGATCGGGCCGGCCGACTTGATGGATACGATGCCCTCCGGGGCGATGCTGACCACGCTGGGCAATCCGGTCGCAGCATCCGCCGCGCTGGCCGTCGTAACGGCCATCCGGTCCGACGAAGTTGCCCGGCATGTCGAGCGCGTCGGCGGGGTTCTGCGCCAGCGCCTCGACGAGATGGCGGCGCGGTGTCCGCTCGTTCGTGAGGTGCGGGGGCGTGGTATGATCCTGGGCGTCGAGCTCGGTGCCTCAGAGAGGCACTCTTCTGCCGATCATGCCCGGCTGATCTGCTATCGTGCCTGGGAGCTTGGCCTCTTGTTCTACTATGTCGGGGCAGAGAGCAAGGTGCTCGAGCTGACCCCACCGCTGGTGCTGTCCGAGGGCGAAGCGGAGCGCGGCGTGTCGCTCCTCGAACAGGCGATTGCCGATGTGGCTGCCGGTCGGGTCGACGCGGCCGCTGCGGCGGCATGGAGCGGCTGGTAAGCCCCGGTTATCGTGGCCCGCTGGGCGGGATAAGTATCCGCCTCTCCTTCTCCGCGAAGAGTGCTCATGACGGTCACACCAAGTCGTCGGCAGGTGATTCAACTCGCGGCCGCGAGCTCCCTGGGCTACGCAGCCGGGGGGTATCGTCCGCTGTTTGCGCAGACCCCGGACCTGCTGATCCAGGGCGGGCGAGTCGTCAACGCCGATGGGGTACGCCAGGTCGACGTTCGGATCCGAGGTGAGAAGATCGCGGAGGTTGGTCCGGGGCTCCGCTCGACGGGTGCCACGCGCGTCGTCGACGCCCGGGGCAAGCTCGTCATGCCGGGTGGGGTCGATCCGCATACGCATATCGACGGGTCGTTTGCCGACGACCTGGAAAGCGGCTCCCGCGCCGCCCTCGCCGGCGGCATTACCAGTGTGGGCACCTTTGCCTTTGCGCGCTCGGGCGAAACCGTGCTGGACGCGATTGGTCGGATGCAAGCGCAGGCCGTGACGCAGACTATCGCAGACCTCTTCCTCCACGGCATTGCCTGGCCGCCGACCGCCGAGTTCAGGTCGGGGCTCGACGGGATGGCAGCGGCGGGGCATCCCAGCTCGAAACTCTTCATGCCGATGCCGGATTTCCATGCGCAGCTGAGCGACGTGATCGGCATGCTGGAAGCAGCCAGCGCGGCGGGCGTCGTCTGCATGGCGCATTGCGAAGATCCGGCGTTGCTGGCCGCCGCGGTGCGGAGGCTGACCGCTGCAGGAAGGACCTCGTTGGCGCATTACGCCGAGAGCCGTCCGGAAATCGCGGAGGTGGCCGCAACGGAGCTGGCGGTGGCGCTCTGCGAAAGTACCGGAGCGCCGATTTACGTGGTGCACCTCTCCTCGGCCCGGGCACTTGCCGTCTGCCATGCAGCCCGCCGCCGAGGACTGCCGTTCTATGTCGAGACGCGTCCGCTCTATCTCCACTACACCGCAGACAAGCTGGCGGGACCGGATGGCCCACTCTTCGTCGGGCAGCCGCCGCTCCGGGCCCGGGAGGATTCTGACGCGCTGTGGGCCGGACTTGCCGACGGCACGATCGACGTCCTGGCGACCGATCACGCCCCGTGGACGCGGGCACAGAAGCTCGATCCGGCGCTCTCGATCAGCAACCTGCGACCGGGCATGAGCGACCTCCAGGCCATGCTGCCGATTTACTACTCGGAGGGCGTTCGCAAACGGGGCTTGTCGCTCGAACGATTCGTCGCGACGACCTCGACCAATCCCGCCCGGATATTCGGGCTGTATCCGCAGAAGGGCGTCATTCGCGAGGGCTCCGATGCGGACCTGGCTATCTGGGATCCCGAGGCGCGCTGGACCGTCCGCGCAGCCGACGACCACTCCCGTGCGGACTACTCGGTATACGAAGGCTGGGAGGTTACCGGCAGGCCGGTCATGACGATCCGCCGTGGAGAGGTGGTGGCCGAGGCTGGGCGCGTCGGTGCTGTACCAGGCAGCGGTCGGGTGATCACGCGTCCTCGGTGGCGCAGGAGCTGATAAGGCTATGGCAGCTGGTACCAGACGCCCCGTCCGCGGCCATGACGGAGGAGGCGCGCCTGTTCGACCAGTGTTCGCAAGTGCGATTTGATCGTATCGCGCTTTCCTCCGGTGAGGGTGATGATCTCGCCCATCGTAGCGCGACGTCGCGCCTCGAGCACATCCACGATCTGCAGCGACATCGTCGGTAGCGAGTCGAGCCGTTGTTCCTGCTCGAGCCTTTGACCGAGCCGCCGAGTTTGCTCCGCGAGCGCCTTAAGAAAGAAGTGGAGCCACGGCTGCCAGTCCGGGGTGTCGCTCCATGCGGCGCGCTGAGTGCGCCGCACCACCAGATTGTAGGCGTCTTTGTGATGCTCGACTACGCGTTCCAATGAGCTGTACGGCACATAGCTGTACCCCGCCTGGAGCAGGAGCAACGCCGCCAGAACGCGGCTGACCCTGCCGTTGCCATCCTGAAAGGGATGGATGGCCAGAAACATGCCCAGCCAGAGTCCGATGCGCAGGGGCGGATGCAGCTGTCCGCCTCCCTGGGCATCGGTCAGCCACGCCGTTAGCTCCGTCATGCGCCGAGGGATCTCGAACGGCGGGGCGGTCTCGAACGGGACGTCCAGCCGCTGGCCCTCCGTGTCGAAAGCCGCGATACCGTTCGGCACGGTCCTGTACCGCCCCCGATACCGGGCATCCTGGTCGCTGTGCCGGAGCAGGTCGCGATGCAGCTGCCTGATGTGGTTCTCGGTCAGCGGCATGGCGCTCCAAGAGGAGAACACGAGCTCCAGTACGGCCGCATACCCGGCCACCTCCCGCTGATCGCGGGAGGCAAAAGAGGTCGCTTGGCGGTTGGAGAGAAGGGCTTCGACCTCTCGGTCAGTCAGCGTGGCACCCTCGAGCCGGGTCGACGAAGCGATGCTCTCGATCGTTGCGATGCGCTTGAGCGCAGAGAGCCGCTCGGGAGTCAGCCGTCCCATCACATTCCATGCGCCCTTGAACTCCTCGATCTCGGCGACGAGCCGGATGATTTCAGGGCCAACCTGGACCGATTGCGGTGCGATCATACCCAATGATACGGCAGTTCAACCTATTTGTAACCATTTACAACCAATTCAAACCATTCTACACGACAATATGAATGGATATCAATCCTGAGCGGGTGAATCTTGAAGGATGGACGTGACGGTTGACGGTGGGGGGGTGGTCCTGTTCACACGTCCTGCCGGGCCGGGCTCCGCCGGATCCGGCGGGCTAAGACTGGGGTGAGGCCTCGGACATGATCCGCCCGGCCAGCTCCTTGACGAGCTTGGCGGCGACGACTGCCGTCATACCTCCAAGGTCCTCGCGCGGGTTGTACTCGACGACGTCGGCCCCTACCATCGTGCCCCCGAGCTCGTGAATCAGGGTGATGACCTCGCGAACCGAGAGTCCACCCGGCTCCCGATGTGAGACGCCGGGCGCTGCACCGGGGTCGATACCATCGAGGTCGATCGACCAGTACACCGCACCCTCCGGCCGGGGCCGGACCCCCTCGACCCACCGGTCCATCGTGATGACTTCCACCCCGAATCGCTCGGCCTGCTGCCGCAGGTGCCCCGTCTGGGTTCGGATCCCGATCTGAATCAACCGGCTCGCCAGGCCGGCTTCCATGATCCGGGCGAACGGGCAGGCGTGCGAATACCGGTCGCCCTCGAAATCCTCGTAGAGGTCAGTGTGGGCGTCGATATGCACGATGGTCAGGCCCGGATGGTGCGCGGCTACTGCGCGTACCGCAGGGTAGGTCACGGCATGGTCGCCGCCCAGAGCAATCGGTCGGTTGCCCGCCTCCAGGACGGAGCGGACTCCCGCTTCGATCAGGGCGCGGGCCCGTTCGTCGGGCGGCAGGACGAGGTCACCGGCGTCGGTGAGACCGGTCGGCGCGCTCAGGTCGTGATTCGTCTCGGTCCAGCTGTTGCCGGCGGGGCTGTTGAGTGCGGCGCGGATCAGGGGCGGCGCCTCGGCGGGGCCGCGCAGGAAGGAGGAACTCGCGTCGTAAGGAAGGCCGATCAGGCAGGGGCGCATGGTGTCACCCTTCCAGCAGTCCGTGCGGCGCTGGAGCTCGTGCCCCAGCGCTCGTGCCGGCCGTTCAGACGTTGAAGCGGAACAGAATCACGTCGCCGTCCTGCACGACGTACTCTTTGCCTTCGGAGCGCACCAGGCCCTGTTCGCGCGCGGCCTTCCAGCCGCTGACCCGGACGAAGTCGTCGTAGGCAACCGTTTCCGCGCGGATGAAGCCCTTTTCGAAATCCGTGTGGATGACCGCCGCTGCCTGCGGAGCCTTGTCACCGACCCGAATCGTCCAGGCGCGAACTTCCTTCTCGCCGGCGGTGAAGTAGCTCCGCAGGCCGAGCAGGCTGTAGGCGGCCCGGGCAAGCCGATCGAGACCGGATTCGGTGAGGCCCAGTGCATCGAGGAAGTCCTTTCGGTCCTCCACCGGCAACTCGGCCAACTCCGCCTCGACCTTGGCCGAGAAGAGTATCAGGCCGGCGTCTTCTCCTGACGCCTCGATGGCGTCGGCCAAAGCCCGGGTGTGGGCATTGCCGCTGTCGAGTTCGGTTTCGCTGACATTGGCTGCGTAGAGCACCGGCTTGGACGTCAGTAAGTTGAACTGCCGATAGGTCGGCAACTCTTCGGCCGTGGGGACGACTGCCCGGGCAGGCTTGCCTTCCGAGAGGACGGCCTTGAGCTGCTCCAGCAGGCGCGCCTCGAGCTTGGCCTGCGGATCACCGGATTTGGCGAGACGCACCGTCTTGTCGAGACGCTTCTCAACCGCCGCCAGGTCGGCCAGACCGAGTTCGATGTTGATGATGTCGCGGTCACGGGCCGGGTCGACCGAACCCATCACGTGCTGGATGTCATCGTCTTCGAAACAGCGCACCACCTGCACCACCGCATCGACTTCGCGGATGTTGGCCAGGAACTGGTTGCCCAGTCCTTCGCCCTGGCTGGCGCCTTTGACGAGGCCGGCAATATCGAGGAACTCGACCGTGGCCGGCAGGATGCGCTGCGGATTGACGAAGGCGGCAATGGCCTGGAGCCGAGCGTCCGGGACTTCGACGACCCCGGTGTTGGGCTCGATGGTCGCGAACGGGTAGTTCGCGACCAGGGCCTTGGCAGAGGTCAGAGCGTTGAAGAGCGTGGACTTCCCGACATTGGGAAGTCCCACGATACCGAGTCGGAGCATGGCGCTACCTGCGGATCGAGCTTATGAGTGCAGCTTGGCCAGCCACGGGGCCAGCACCAGCGCGACCACGCAGGTCACCTTGATCAGAATGCTGATCGCGGGGCCGGACGTGTCTTTGTACGGATCGCCGACGGTGTCGCCGACCACGGCAGCCTTGTGCGGCTCGGAGCGCTTGCCGCCATGATTGCCTTTCTCGATGTACTTCTTGGCATTGTCCCAGGCGCCACCGGCGTTGGCCATCATCAGGGCGAGCAGGGCGCCGCACACGGTCACGCCAGCGAGCAGGCCGCCCAGCGATTCGACCCCGAAGACGACCCCCACCAGGAACGGCGTGAAGACGGCCAGGAGCCCGGGCAACAGCATCTCGCGGAGTGCTGCCTTGGTGGCGATATCGACGCACTGAGTGCTGTCGGCTTCCGCCGTGCCAGCGAGGATACCGGGAATCTCGCGGAACTGGCGCCGGACCTCGTGCACGACTTTCTGGGCCGCGCGTCCGACGGCCGTCATGGTCAGTGAGGCCACGAGATACGCCAGCGTCGCGCCGAGGAAGACGCCAATGATGACTTTGGGATCGACCAGGTTGAGGGTGATCGGCTCGGCATTCGGGGCGACCGCGGCGGTGTACGCCGTGAAGAGCGCCAGCGCGGTGAGTACCGCCGAACCGATGGCAAAGCCTTTTCCGATGGCTGCTGTGGTGTTGCCCAGCGCGTCGAGTTCGTCCGTTACGGCGCGAACCTCGGGCCCCATGTGACTCATCTCGGCGATGCCGCCGGCGTTGTCCGCAATCGGGCCGTAGGCATCGACCGTCATCGTCACGCCGACCGTGCCCAGCATGCTGACGGCGGCCAGCGCGATGCCGTAGAACCCGGTCGACTGATAGGCAATCCAGGTGGTGACGCAGATGATCAGAATCGGGATGGCGACCGACTGCTTACCAACCGCGAGGCCGGCGATGATGTTGGTGCCGGGGCCCGAAAGCGATGCCTCGGCAATATCCCGGACCGGCTTGCCTGCAGTGTAGTATTCGGTGATCAGCCCGATTAGAACGCCGGCGAGCGTGCCCGTGACCACGGCGGTGAACGGATTCATCGGTCCGGTCGACTCGATCGGAAGCGCCTGGCAGAGGAAGTACGCCACGGCGAGGAATGCGCCGGCCGCGATGAAGGACACCAGCCGGAGTGCCACAGCCGGGCTGCCCTTCGACAGCGCCCGGATCGCGGCCATCCCGAGCACCGACGCCCCAAAGCCGGCGACGGCGAGCAGCAGAGGCAGCGCCAGCGCGTTGACGCGCGACGCCTGTACGATGGCCGGGCCGACGGCAGCCAGCGCAATCGCGGCGACCACGGCATCGACATAGCTCTCGAAAATGTCCGCCCCCATACCGGCCACGTCGCCGACGTTGTCGCCGACGTTGTCGGCGATGGTGGCGGGATTCCGCGGATCGTCCTCGGGAATCCCGGCCTCGACTTTACCGACGAGGTCGGCGCCGACGTCGGCGGCCTTGGTGTAAATGCCGCCGCCGACCCTCGCAAAGAGGGCAATCGACGAGGCGCCCATGGCAAATCCGGCGGTCACTTCACTGAAGAGCCAGAGCTGATAGGGACTCAACGACGCTTGATCGTTGAAGTTGATCATCACATTGGCAATCAGACCCAGCCCGAGGAGGCCGAGCGCCGCGACCGCGAGCCCCATTACGGAGCCGCCGCCGAAGGCGATGATCAGCGCCTGCTGGCGTCCGGAAACCCGGGCGGCCTCGGCTGTCCGCACGTTGGTCTTGGTGGCGGCCTTCATGCCGAGGTAGCCCGCGACGACCGAAGAGATGCCGCCGAAGACGAAAGCCGCAGCGATCTTCCAGCCGACGGTGGCGCTGAGCGCCGCGGCAACCAGGATGATGACCGGCAGGAGGACGATGTACTGACGGCGGAGGAACGCCATGGCGCCGCGTTCGATCAACGAGCCGATCGCTACCGTCCGGGCTTCACCGGGGGGAGCCTGCGTGATGCGCCAGTAGACGAACAGCGCCATGAGAAGACCGGCCGCGCCGATATATGGGGCGTATTGGACCAAGGAAAGCATGCAGAGACTCTCGTTGCGGGCGTCGGCCGCGGCCGGCCGGCGCTCGGTACAGGGTTAGTGACGTACTGTTCAGGGCTCAGCGCTACCGGTGCTCCGGTTGTGCCTGGTCATTGCCAGTTCGATGCCATCGGCTATCCAGCACTCTACGGCGTCAGCCATCGGGTCGAGCAGGCTCCGCAGGACGTCCGCTTCGTCGCGGGTGAATCCATCGAGAACGTAGTCCGCGAGGTCGTCATAACCAGGCGGAACAGGACCAACCCCAATGCGGAGTCGGGCGTACTCCTGGCTTCGCAGGGCCCCTTCGATGCTCTTGAGCCCGTTGTGCCCGCCAGCGGACCCCTTGGCGCGCAACCGGAACCGACCGATCGGCAGCGCAGTTTCGTCGACCACGATCAGGAGGTCGCGGGCATGATCGAACTCGGGGGAACCTTTGAGTTCGGCCAGCGCCGCGCCACTCCGGTTCATGTAGGTCTGCGGCTTGAGCAACTGTACCGCGACCCCATCGACTGTGCCCCGGGTGCTGCGGGCCGGGCCGTCGCGGCGGAAGGAGGGAAACCCCCAGCGCGCCGCGAGATGATCTACCAGAATGAACCCGGCGTTGTGCCGGGTGCCTTCGTACTCCGCGCCGGGATTGCCCAGCCCGACGATGGTACGCAGGGGTCAGCCCTTTGCGTTGGCCTCGTCCTCGGCGGGCTTCGGCTTCCGGATCAGTTCCGGCTCGGCGCCGCCCTCCGCTCCCTCGGTCGTGGCCTCGGTCTTCGGAGCCACCACGGTGCAGAGGGTCACACCACCGTCGGTCAGAAACTCGCCCTTGGCAAGCGTGAGGTCGCTGACGTGAATCGACTGACCCAGGCCGAGCGGGCTCACATCGACTTCGATATGGTCCGGGATGTCGCCGGGGAGCACGCGAATCTGCAACTGGTGCAGCACAGCCTCGAAGACGCCACCGGCGTTCTTCACTCCGTCGGCCGTTCCGACGAACTTGATCGGCACGTCCACCGCGATTTCCTCGTCGGCATGAACCTCGTAGAGGTCGACATGGAGGATGTCGATCGGGCGAAGCGGATTCCGCTGTACTTCGCGGATCAGCGCTTTGACCGGCTGACGATCGTCGACTGAGACGTCGAGCAGCGTGGTGGCCCGGGTCTTGGCCAGCAGGCGCTCGAGCGCCACGGCGTCGAGCGTCAGGGACTCCGGGGCCCGGCCCCGACCATAGACAACCGCGGGAACCTTGCCGTCGCGCCGGAGCGCCCGGGCGGCGCCTTTGCCGTTCTGGTTCCGAACCGATGCGCTGAGAACTGCCGTCTTTGACATGATACCGTTTCCTCTACCGAATCAATCGAACAGCGAACTTACCGACTGATCGCTGTGGGTGTACCCGATCGCCTTTGCGAGAAGGCCAGCGATCGACAGAACTTTGAGCTTCTCGAAGCGCTTCGAATCGGGCAGCGCAATCGAATTGGTAACCGCAATCTCTGTCACCGGCGCCTGGGAGAGCCGCTCGACCGCAGGCCCGCTCAGCAAGGCGTGGGTGGCGCAGACGTAGATATCCTCCGCGCCCAGACGCTTGAGCGCCATGACGGCCTCCGTCATGGTACCACCAGTGTCAATCATGTCATCGGGGAGCAGGCAGTCCTTGCCCGCCACATCGCCGACGACATTGACGACCTCGGCCACGTTGGCCGCAGTTCGCCGCTTGTCGATGATGGCAAAGCTGGCGTTGAGCTTCTTGGCAAAACTGCGCGCCATCTTGGCGCCACCCGCATCCGAGGCCACCACCACCAGGTCCCGGAGGGTCTTCTGCCGGTAATGATTGACGAAGACCGGCGCCGCATAGAGATGGTCGACCGGCAGGTCGAAAAACCCCTGCATCTGGTGCTGGTGGAAATCGATCGAGAGCACCCGATCGGCGCCGGCCGTCGACACCATGTTGGCCATCAGCTTGGCGCTGATCGCGACCCGCGGCTGATCCTTGCGGTCCTGGCGGGCGTAGCCGAAGTATGGAATCACCGCCGTGATCCGCGCGGCGCTGGCTCGGCGCGCTGCGTCCATCAGGAGGAGGAGTTCGAGCAGGTTGTCGCCCGGCGGGTTGGTGGGCTGGATGATATAGACATCCCGGCCCCGCACGTTCTCGTCGATCTTGACGAAGATCTCACCGTCAGCGAACCGGCGGATCGTCGCCTTACAGAGCGCCTGGTCGAGCTCCTTCGCGACTTCTTCCGAGAGGGGCCGATTGGCTGTGCCCGAGAGCAGCAGCATCGGGCTCAAAACCTGGGACTGATTCGGAAGGGCCATAGCCCCTAAATATAGCTCTGAATTGGGTTTGGCGGCAAGCAAGCCGGCCAGGACGCAGGTCAGGGGATCCTGGTCGAAAGCGGTTCAGCGCGGAGCTGGCCCGAGTGACCCTGGGGATTCGGAGTTGGCCCTGGTGGATTCGAACCACCATTCTCAGAGTCAAAGTCTGATGTCCTGCCATTGGACGAAGGGCCAAAGCGTTTATTTACAGCTAGTTACGACTCGGCGCTCTGTTGCCTGGCGAGGTCGGCGCTGCAGTCCCGGCCGCCGCGCCGATTGCGCGGGTTCCAATATATAAGCCCGGTACCTGGTGCGAAGCCTGGTCTCGGCGAGGAGGCTCGGAAGCCTTTCCGGCCCGTGGCTGGCACATCGAAAGGGGGCTCAGCCGCTGGTGCGGGTGGCGATGACGGCTCCGTGTTTCTTGCCCATCATCATCCGGGCGTCATCGCGGTCGCGATCGGTCCGGTAGACGGCAAAGAGCGTCGAGCCAGAGCCGGTCATCCGGCAGAGCGTCGGATTGGTGCGGGCCAGCGCGTCGAAGGCGTCACGGATCCGAGGCTCGCGGCCGAAGACGACCGACTCGAAATCGTTACCGGCCATTCGGGCTACATCACTCCAGCGGCTGACGCTGTCGAGGTCGAGGGCCAGCGCCCCGCGAGACCCCACATTGCCGCGGGCCGCGTCGACCCACTGGTATGCATCCGGGGTCCGAATCGGAATCGGCGGCATGATCAGCAGCACCGGCGCCGCCGGAAGGCTCGGCAGGCGCAGCAAGCGATCGCCGTGGCCCCAGCCGAGTGCCAGCGACGCGCCGGACAGGAGGAACGGGACGTCGGCCCCCAGCCGGCTGGCGAAATGAAACAGCTCGGACCTCGGGACCGCGTTACCCGCCAGCTGATTGACCAGCTCGAGCGCCGCGGCAGCGTTGGCCGAACCGCCGCCCAGTCCGGCGCCGGCGGGAATCCGCTTGGCGAGCGTCAGGTGAACCCCGAACCGCGCACCGGTGGCCGTCAGAACCCGTTCGGCCGCAAGGTAGGCAAGATTGCGTTCCGGCGGACCGAGGTCGACGCCTTGGGTGTCGAGGGTGATGCGCCCGGGCTCATCACGTTGTTCGACGACGAGTTCGTCGGCCAAGTCGAGGCGGCAGAACAGGGTTTCGATGCCATGGTATCCCGAGGTCTCGCGACCGAGGACCCGCAGCAGCAGGTTGAGCTTGGCGTGGGCGGGGCTACGAAGCGTGGTCACGGTTCTGCGGGGCTGATGGGGTCGGGCCGGTGCCGATCGGTGCGGTCCCGAGCCGGGTCGGCGTACGGGCTGCCGACCAGAGGCCCAGCAGCGTGATCGGAACGAAGGTCGTAAAGTGGTAGGTCACGGCATAGGCAACTGCCGTCGTGGCTGAGACCCCGAGCACGACGAGCACGGACTTGATGGCGGCCTCGAAGACCCCAAAGTATCCGGGGGTCGACGGTACCGCGATCAGCACGACGAGCACGCTCTGCATCAGGATGGCCCCGCCCAGTCCCACCTCGATTCCGAACGCCTTGAAGCCGAGGTAGAACGAGAATGCATTGTTGAGCCAGTGCAGGATCGACCAGAACGCCGTCACAACCACCCGCGATGGCGATCGGAAGACGCTGAGCCCCGCCGTGATTCCGTCGATGAAGCCGCAAAGCCAATCGGCCAGGCGCGGCGACGGCACCACGCTCCGGATGATGCGCTGCATCAGCGCCGGAAAGAAGAGGGCAATCAGGCACGCCGCCAACAGGAGCGCAGGCGCCACGGCCAGCTGACGGGCAATCCGGTGAATCGCAAAGCCGCCGATCTCCGCGTCGGCGGGGATTCCGGCGGTCAGGAGTCCAAGGAAGAGCAGGGCCAGAACCGTGAGCGCATCGAAGAGCCGCTCGGCAACGAGAGATGAGAGTGCCGTCGGTACGCTGACGCGTTCGAGGCGGTGGATCGCTGCGGCGCGCAAGAACTCGCCGGCACGAAAGGGAATCAGGTTGTTGGCCATGAAGCCGATGGCAATACTGTGCCAGAGCGACCGGGCGGGCAGGATCCGATCCTCCTCGCCGCGGAGCAGGATCTGCCAGCGGGGAATCCGGAGCACGAATCCAAAAGTGGCCACGACGACGGCGGCGAGCAGGTACCCCCAGTGCGCAGCAAGGGCGCTTTGCCAGACCTCGGCAAACACGACGTCGCGGAGCACCCAGGCGAGCAGCCCGACCGTGATGGCCGCGCCGACGACGAGGCCGATGACTTTATTCCGCAAGGGCCAAGGGAACCAGGTCGATGAGTTCGCTCACCAGCGGTTCGATCTCGCTGAAGGGCCGCTCGGCCTTGAGCGCACCGCTCAGCTCGAGGCGAACGATATCGGCGCGTTCGAGGGCTCGGCGGCCTTGGAAGAGCAGGGTCCCGATGTCGACGACATCGGCGTCGTCGTCGGGGCTCGTGATGGCAGCCGCCGGCGGGGTGATTCCGAGGTTGCCGGCAGCGGGAGCGGCGCCGACCAGACGGTGGTAGGTGGAAAAGCTCTGCTCGAACGCGCCCGGCACGGCGGGGTCGGGCAGGTCAGGCGCAAGGGCCTGGATCGGCACCACGTCGCCCGGATCGGGCGTCGCCAGGTCTGGCGATGTCTGCGGAGCCGGGTCCGGAGCGAGCGATTCGATCGGCACCACATCGGATTCATCGGCCGCGGGGGGGGCTGTGGCTTCGCTGCCGAGCTGCCTCACCATGGTGACGACTGGTTCGAGCTCGTCGCCCAGGAAGATGGCATTGCGTGCGCTTGCTGCGCTCCCGATTGCGGTTGCCGCTTCGCGAAGAGAGGAGGCGAAGGCCAGTGGGTCGCGCGCGGCCCGACCCTGGCCGATGGCGGCGGCGATGCTGCCCAGCAAGGGTGCCAGGTGGGGCCGCTGCCGGGGGGCCGCGGCGGTCAGCGGGCGCAGTTGCACCACCAGGCCATAGAGATACAGCGTGCGACCGGTTATCGATGCGGGCTGCGTCAGTTGGTCGCCCGCCTGGCGGAGGCGGTCGGCCAAACTGACCAGTTCGAGCATCGAATCGCTGCTGTCGTCGGCCGATGGTGCGTTGCCATGGGCCAGGATCGGATTGGCGTCGTCGTCCCGGAACAGGGTCGCGATGTCCACCACGTCGTCGTCCCGCCCGAAGGACTCCAGCAGGCTGGCGGCGCCGAGCAGCACGTCCGGGGTCTCGCTGCCCGTCGCCGAGCCCGCGGCAACGCCCCGTGCCAGCTGCGCCACGGCGGTGGCCGCATGGCGCAGTGCCCGGGCGCCGCCCGGTGGTGCCGAGGCGTCACGGAGGTTCCGGATGGTGAGTTCGACCGCGTCGAGAAACTCCGGCAGGGGCGAGAGCGAGGGCAGCGTGGCGAGCCCCCGGAGTGGCTGCAGGCGCGCCAGTACGGCGTCGGTAGCACCGGCCAGCCGGCCCTGGTCGAGTGCGGCCGCCGCGTCCTCCAGCGTTGCCGCGATATGCGCACCTTCCCGGCCAATGAAGGCACGGACGCTGGGCTGCAGCTCTTCGCCTTGCCCTGCGGCCCGCCGCGGTGCGGCGGGCGTGCCGTCCGGATCGGTCTCGAGTCCCGCCGCGAGCGAATCGGCAAGCGCGGCGGCGGCATCGGAGTCGGCATCGGTCCAATCGACGCCTCTGGAGGCGAGCCGACGAAGCTCGTCGACCGCATCGGCCAGCGAGGCCGCACGGTCCGGCGTCCACGACCCCGGCGCACTCCGGTGCGCCTTGGCCAGGAGTTCGAGGGCACCGGCGGCGCGGGCGTATGGTGCGAGTCCCGCCATCAGCGCCGCCCCGCGCAGTGCCCGGGTCAAACGGACGAGTTCGCCGGGGTCGGGCGGCACCGGCCGTCCGACCACGAGGGCAAGTCGCTCGAGGTAGTCCGACGCCTCGAGGACGAAGAATTGCAGTCGGCCGGAGGGCACGCTCATGGGTGAAGAGTACGGACGGAGCGGCGGTTGGGTCAACGCGACCCGCGGGCATCGCGGATCAATCGCCCCATTTCGGTCACTGCTTCCGTCATCCCGGTCATCACGGCGCGGCTCACCACGCTGTGGCCGATGTTGAGCTCTTCGATGACTTCGATGGCGGCAACCGGCTGCACGTTGAGATAGGTCAGTCCATGCCCCGCGTGCACAGCAAGGCCGAGTGTGGCGGCAAAATCGGCGGCGTCGGCGAGCTGGCTCAGGGCGTCGGGCCCTTCGCGCCAGCTGTGCGCGTAACGCCCAGTGTGGAGCTCGATGGCGGGGACGCCGAGATCGCGGGAGCGCCGGATAGCGTCGTGGTCGGGGTCGATAAAGAGGCTGACCCGGCTGCCGGCAGCTCCCAGCGTCTCGATGACCTGGGCAAGGCGGGTCGTGTCGCGGGACAGGTCGAGGCCGCCTTCCGTGGTCACTTCCTCGCGTCGTTCGGGCACGAGCGTCACCTGGTAGGGGGCCAGGCGTTCGGTCAGGGCCACCACATCCGGGGCCAGCGCGAGCTCGAGGTTGAGCACCGTCGTGACGGTGGTGGCCAGGCGCTCGACGTCGTCGTCCTGGATATGGCGACGATCTTCGCGAAGGTGGGCCGTAATGCCGTGCGCACCTGCCGCTTCTGCCAACGCTGCGGCGCGAACCGGGTCGGGTTCATCGGTCCGCCGCGCCTGTCGGACGGTGGCCACATGATCGATGTTGATGTAGAGTCGCATATGCCGCATTTGCAGAGCGCCTCCGGGTCGGTTTACTTTCGCGCACGAAGGCCACCCGAGAGGACCCTCATGCGTACTTGGTTGCTAATCAGTACCGTCGCGACGCTGGCGTGCACGACCAAGGCGATCCAGCCTGCTCAGGTTTCGACGTCCGGTGCGCCTGCCGTCGTGGCCAGCGCATTCATGCAGGCGGTGGCCGACAGCAATCTGACCCAGATGGGCTTGCTGTGGGGCACCGACCGCGGCCCGGCGGCAACGACGAACCGCCCTCCAGACTGGCTCCAGCGACTTTCGGTCGTTCATGCGTACCTCAAGGGCGGAACCTCCAAAGTGGTCGGCGAGAATCCCGGAGCCGGCGGGGCGGGCCGCCGACAGCTGGTGGTCGAGCTGACCCGAGCAGGCTGCGTCAAGAACGTTCCGTTCACCATGGTCCAGACCCGCGATGGTTCCTGGCTCGTCTCGGCCGTCGACCTCGCGGCCGCCGGGGTCCCGGGCCGACCCTGCGGGCCTTCCAGCACCAGTCCTACTCGGTAAGCTCGAGCAGGATGCCGGTCGCGGCTTTGGGGTGCACGAAAGCAATCCGCTTTCCGGCTGCCCCGATTCGCGGAGTCTCGTCGATCAGTCGGTAGCCGTGGGCTCGGCAGCGTTCGAGCGCGGCGTCCAAATCGTCCACTCGGTAGCAGATGTGATGGATACCGGGCCCGCGTTTCGCGAGAAACTTGGCAATCGGGCCATCGGGCGCGAGTGGCTCGAGCAGTTCGACCTCCGACTCCCCGAATGGCAGCGACACGATGGTTGCGCCGTCACGGACTTCCGGGTTGCCGTGGGGGACGAGGCCCAGCACATCGCGGTAAAACGCCAGGCTGGCTTCGATCTGTTCGACGGCAATTCCCACGTGGGCAATCCGGGAGTTGGGCACAGCAGGCTCTCCAAGCATATTTAGACCGTAGTAGCGGCAAAATTAACAGGTTTCCGAACAAGAGGTTTCGATGAGCGACACGATCACCCACGTCACCGACGACACGTTTGCTGCCAGTGTCGAGCAGGCCCAGGGGCTGGTACTGGTGGATTTCTGGGCGGAGTGGTGCGGTCCCTGCCGGGCCATTGCGCCGATCCTCGAGGATCTGGCCAAGAACAATGCGGGCAAGGTGAAGATCACCAAACTGGACGTCGACGCCAACCAGCGCACCTCGATGCGCTGGAACGTCCGGTCGATCCCGACGCTGCTGTTTTTCAAGGACGGAAAGCACGTCGATACGGTCGTCGGCCTGGTGCCGAAGACGACATTGCAGGAGCGGATCAACAAACACACGGCCAGCGCCGCCTGAGGCGTCGGCCCCGCCCGGCGGGTTTTGTCGAGTCGTCGCGGTAGCGTCGCGGCGACTCGACGTTTTCATTTCGGTATGGCTGGAGTCCTCTACGTTGTTGCGACGCCAATCGGCAACCTGGGCGACCTTTCGCCGCGCGCCGCTGACATTCTGCGGCGGGTTGCCCTCGTCGCGGCGGAGGATACCCGGGAGACCCGAAAGTTGGTCGATCATGCCGGGTCCACAGCCCGACTGATCAGTTGCCATGCGCATTCTGATCCGGCCAGGCTAGCGGAGATTCTGGCGGCGCTCGAATCCGGCCAGGATGTCGCACTGACCACGGACGCGGGAACGCCTGGCGTGAGTGATCCCGGTCCGGCCCTGGTGGCACGTGCTCGAGAAGCCGGCATTCTCGTGATTCCGATTCCCGGTCCCTCGGCGGTGGCGACCGCGCTGATGGTGTCTGGTTTTCCGGCGGATCGGTACTTCTTCGCTGGTTTCGCGCCGAGAAAGGGTCCGGAGCGCGCAGCCTGGCTCGAACGCATCAAAATCGAGACGGCAACCGTAGTGTGTTTTGAGGCCCCCGGTCGCTCGGCCGCTTTGCTTGCCGATCTGGCAGAGGCGGCCGGGGCGGATCGACGTGCGCTCCTCGGCCGCGAAATGACCAAACGGTTCGAGGAGTATCGCGCGGGAACGCTGGGCGAGTTGGCAGAAGGACTCGCCAGTGGGGGGGAACTCCGCGGTGAGGTGACGTTGGTGATAGAGGGTGTGCCGTTCGTCCCTCCGGTGCCGGAACTCGATCAGGCCGCGCGAGTCGCCACTGCGCTGGTTGCTGCCGGGCTCGAGCGGAGCCGGGTGGCAAAGGCGGTGGCCCAGGCATTCGGATTGCGGCGAAACGAGAGTTATCGCCTGGTGGCGGAGGATCGGTGAAACGCTGGATCGTGTTGGCCCTGCTGCTCGGGCCGATGGGCCTCGCGGCTCAGGAACGAATGACCATCGGTCGTCTGCACTACGATGGGGGCGGCGACTGGTACGCCAATCCGTCGAGCCTTCCCAATCTGCTCAAGGCGATTGCTCAGCGGACCCCGCTCCGGGTGGCGGAACGGGAGCGCGTGGTCCGCTTGAGCGATGACGAGTTGTGGCAGGTGCCGTACCTCCACATGACCGGGCACGGCAACGTCAAATGGAGTGATGCGGACCTGGCGACTCTCCGGCGTTACCTCGAGCAGGGCGGCTTTTTGCACATCGACGACAACTATGGTATGGATGAGTCGATCCGCCGTGAACTGGTGCGGCTCTATCCGGATCGTCCCATGGTTGAAGTGCCCTGGGACCATCCGGTCTACCGCGTGGTCTATCCGTTTCCCAAGGGGCTTCCCAAAATCCACGAGCACGACGGCAAGCCGGCGCAGGGGTTTGGAATCTTTCTCGACGGGCGACTGGTGATCTACTACAGCTACGAGTCGGATCTGGGCGACGGCTGGGAGGATATCGAAGTGCACAACAACACGCCGGAACTCCATGAGCAGGCGCTTCGGATGGGTGTCAATCTGTTCGTGTACGCGGTAGGAAGCCGCTGACGTGACGGCAGACCGGACTCCGCGCGCCCTGGCAGATCTGGCCCGCCCGCTCAGGCGGCTGGGATACGGAGCGGCCGCTGCAAGCGGTATTGGTGCGGCCCTGCTGGCGATGGCGATCGCGGCGTGGCTGGTACGGCTGGGTGCGGTTCGGTCGCCGCTCTGGGTGGTGGTGACGTGGCTGCTGGCGCTCGTCGCCGTGGTTGCGGCCGTGGTCGTCGCCTGGGGCCGGTCCCGCCGGGTTGGGATGCGGGCCGTGGCCCGGACAGTAGAAGGCGCTCCGGGGTGGCGACACGGTGTGCTGATCGGGGTGCTCGATGGAGCCTCCGCCGGGACCAGCGCCGCGCTCTTTGCGGCTGCGGACCAGGCGGCTGCCGCGGCCCTGGATCAGCGGGGCACCGAGGCGCTCGATCCGATCCGTCTGCGCTGGCGTTCGTCCGGTCGACTGGGCCTGGTGGCCGTGGGGCTCGGTGTGATTGCCTTGCTGGGCACCCGCCCCTTGTCGGGTCCGGTGGCGCTGCTGTGGTCCCCGGCCGAGGCGTGGGCCACCTTCGTCGCTCCGGTGCAAGTCACGGTCGACCGGAACGCGGTCGATCGGGGCGAGTCGATTGCGCTTGGCCTGCGGGCGGCGGGGCGGCGGGACGCGGAACTCTGGCTGCGCGGCAAGGGCGAGCAGTGGCGCCGGGAGCGGGTCGAGCTGGATTCGACCGGGCGGGCAAGCCGGACGATTGGTCCGCTCGAAGGCGACCTCTTTGCGTTCGTCGCCAGCGGAGGCCGGTCATCCGATACGGTCATGGTCCGGGTCCGCCTGCCCGTCTTTCTCGGTCGGCTGACTCTGACGGCGAGTTATCCGGCCTATCTCAAGCTGGAAGACGAGGTCTTGCCGATTGCCGGTGATACGTTGCTGCTTCCGGAAGGAACCCGCCTGACCGCGGCGGGGGAGACGACGGCGGAGCTGGCGTCCGCCGGCTGGAGTCAGGGATCACGCAGCGTGGCGATGCGGGTGGAGGGCACCACGTTCGGCGGCGCCATCACACCGACGGAGTCTGGCGTCCTGGGGCTGGAGCTCATCACCTCCGACGGGGCGCCCCTCGGAGGAGACCCGGTGCGCATCCCGGTCCTCCTGGTGCCGGATCAGGTTCCGCAGGTCGAGGTTCCGGTGCCAGGCCGTGACACCATGCCGGCCATGACGGGCGAGGTTCCGCTGGTCATCGATGTTCGCGACGACTACGGCGTGGTGGGTGTCTCGCTGCACACCAGGGTCCATCGTAACCGGCAGACGGCTGTGGTGAGCCTGCCGTTGGCGGGCGGTGTTGCGGAGCGAGCGCTCCTCGATACCCGCCTCGATCTCACCGGACTGGGCCTGGTACCTGGCGACACGCTGTCCTACTGGGTCGAGGCGCGCGACAACGCACCCCGGGCGCAGCTGGGGCGTTCCCGCAATTTCGTCCTGATCGTACCGACCCGGAGTGAAACCAGGCAGGAGCAACGGTCGGCCAGCCAGGACATCGCCAAGACGCTCGACTCGCTGGTGGCGGAAAGCCGGGCCTTGCAGCGCCAGACTGAGGATCTCAGTCGCGAGCGGCAGCGGACCAGCGAGGGCAGCCGGCGTGGTGAGCAGTCGCTCTCGTTCGACGAAGCCAAGCGCGCCGAGCAGGTCGCCCGTGATCAGCAGGATCTGATCGATCAGGCCGAGGCGCTGGGCGAACGGCTGGAGCAGCTGCAGCGCTCGGCCGAGCAGGGTGGGATTACCGACTCGTCCTTCCGACGGCAACTCGACGAGATTCGAGCCCAGCTCGACAAGGCGATTTCGCCCGAGATGCGGCAGCATCTGGAGCAGCTTCGACAGGCGCTCGAGAAACTCGACCCGCAAGCGACCAAGGACGCGCTGGCCAACCTGGCCGAGGCGCAGCAGAAACTGCGGGAGGCGCTCGAGCGCAGCAAAGAGCTATTCCGTCGCGCGGCGCTCGAGGGCGAGCTCTCGAGCCTGGAACAGGAGTCGCGCGAAGTCCGGGAGCAGCAGGAGGCATGGAATCAGAAGGTGGCCTCGAGCGACAGTGCGGGCGCGGCGGCGTCGGCGGCGGCAGAGGAGCAGCTCGCGGCGCGAACCGATTCCGTAGCGCAAGGACTCGAGCAGGCTGCCAAGCAACTCGACAGCGAGGAGCGCAAATCCGCGCTCGAGTCGAGTGCGCAGCAGGCCAAGCAGGCCGCCGACAAGATGCGTGAGGCGGCGCAGTCGGCTCAACAGGGCAAAGCGCAGGAGGCCAAGTCCAAGGGCGAGCAGGCCGCGCAGCAGATGGAGCAGGTCGAGCAGCAGGTCCAGGAGCAGCGGGAGGAGCAGCAAGACGCCTGGCGCCAGGAGGTCGTGGATGCGCTCGATCGGGCGCTGGCGGAAACGGCCCGCCTGAGTCAGCGTCAGCTTGCCCTCAGCACGGCCATCGGTCGCGGGATGCCGGTGAGTCAGACGCGCCAGGAGCAGGCGGTCATCGAAGAAGGGGTTCAGAAGATTGTCGAGCAGGTGCTGGCCGTGAGCGGCAAGAACGCGCTGATCTCTCCGCAGATCGGCACGGCGTTGCTGCAGGCCCGGTTGCAGATGGCCCGAGCTCGGGATGCGGTCTCGTCGGCGTCGGCCAATCTGCGGGAGGCGGCGCAGCAATCGGGTGAGGCGGTCGATGCGCTCAACGTCGCCGCCTTTCAGATGCTCCGGTCCCGGGACGATGTGTCCGGCTCGTCGTCGGCATCAGGCGTGGCCGAAGCGATGCAGCGGATGCAGCAGATGGCCGGCCAGCAGGGCAGCCTGAGTCAGGACGGCAACAACCTGCTGTCGATGATGATGAGTCAGCAGCAGGTCGGGGGGCAGATGCAGGCCCTGGCCGAGCGGCAGCGCAAGATGGCCGAAGAGCTGGAACGATTCCGGGCTGAGATGCAGACGCCGGGGGCGCAACAGCTGGCTGAAGAAGCGCGGGAGTTGGCCCGACGGCTCGAGGCGGGCCGACTCGATCGGGAAACGGTGGGGCGACAGGAACGTTTGTTCCGGCGGATGCTGGATGCCGGACGGACCCTGCAGGGCGAAGAGTCGGATGAGAAGAAGGAGCGACAGGGTGAGACGGCCCGGACCGATGCCGTCAGCATTCCGGCTCCGCTGCGACGATTGCAGTCCGGTGCCGGGGCGGTGCGGCTGCCGAGCTGGGAGGAGCTGCAGCGTCTGTCGCCCGAGGAGCGTCGGTTGGTCACCGAGTACTTCCGGCGTTTGTCGGCAGGGAGTCCGCCGTGATTCGTGGTCTGATCCTGTCACTCCTGCTGGTGGCACCGGTTCTGGCCCAGCCTTCGCGCCCTTCGGCGGATCCTGTCAGCCGGGGGCTCGACCTGGAGCGGCGCGGGCAGTACGACGCAGCGGTCGAGCTCTATCGCTCGGTGCTGGCGGCCCAGCCGGCCGATATCAGTGCCTTGCTCGGCCTCGAACGCAGTCTCGGGCAGAGTGGCAAGGTTGCGGACATGGTGCCTGAGGTGCGGCGGGCGGTCCAGAGTGCGCAGCCTTCGATCCCCATCTACGGTCTGGCTGTCCGGGTGTACATGGCGGCTGCGGCGCCCGACAGTGCCCGCGCCGTGGTGGAACGGTGGGCGGTGCTCGAGCCCGGTTCGGAGGCACCGTTTCAGGAGTGGGGGTCGGCGGCGCTGGGGGCCCGCGATCGCAACGCCGCCCGGGCGGCATACACCCTGGGGCGCGCCAAGCTCGGCGGCAGTGCGCTGGCCGGTGAGATTGCCCAGCTTGCGACGATCGAACGAGATCTCGATACCGCCGCCCGCGAGTGGGTCGCGGCTGTCACCGCGGTGCCGGCCTATCGACCGGCGGCGGTCTCGATGCTCGGTCAGCTGGCCACCGGGGTCCAGCCGGCGGTACTCGAGGCGCTTGGCGCACACGGCGCGGAGGGCACCCGGATCGCGTCGCTGCTGATGATTCGGTGGGGTGATCCTGTCGGCGGGGTTCGGCGGGTGGCGTCGTCGACGGACCTGGGCGGGCGGGTCACCGAGGCCATGCAGGATGCTCTGGCGGAAGTCCGTGGCATGTCCGGGCGCGATGCGTTCCTCGCCAAAGCTACCGCGCTCGAGTTCATCGGCGGCAAGGATCCCACCCAGGCCAACCGGGCCTGGATGGAAGCTGCGCAAGCGTATGCCGACGCCGGCGATCGGGAGGGGGCGCGCCGATTGCTCGCGAGGGTCGCGAGCGAAGCCAAGGCTTCCCCCGGCGCGGCAGCCTCGGCCACTGCGACCCTGGTGTCGGTGCTGATTGCCGAAGGGAAGATGGAGGAAGCGGCCGAACAGCTCGGTCAGCTTCGCGCGAGCCTCAAGGAGGAGGATCGCCAGGCCCTGACCCTGCGATTGGCCGAGGGCTGGATTCGTGCGGGTAAGCTGGATGCGGCGGCCGCGGCGGTGGCGGAGGACAGCACGGTCGAGGGTCTGGCTCTGCAGGGTTGGATCAAGCTCTATCAGGGCGATATCCGGGCAGCTGCCGAGTTGCTCCGTTTTGCCGGTCCGTTCGCGGGTGCGCGGGAAGCCTCCGTGTCTCGCACCGCGGTTCTCGCGCTGCTGCAGGTCATCGACGGCGACAGCATGCCGGCCCTGGGCCAGGCGCTGCTGGGCCTCGAGCGGCGGGACAGCCTGGAGGCGGCGAGTCAGCTCGAACGGCTCGGGGCAGGCCTGCCCGCCGAGCGGGGCGGGGCGGAGCTGCTGCTGCTGGCCGGTCGGGTGCGACTCGGCGCTGCTGATCCGCAAGGCGCCGCTCGGCTTCTGAGCCGGGTTGCCGAGCTCAAGATTCCCGCCAGCGCGGCGGCCGCCGGATTCGAACTGGCCCGGATCCAGATCGACCTCGATCGGAAGCCGGAGGCAATCGCAACGCTCGAGACGGTGCTGCTCAGCTATCCGACGAGCGCAGTGGCTCCGCAGGCTCGCCGCCTGCTCGATCAGGCCAAAGGAGTGATTCCTCCCGGATGAAGCGACGAACCTTCCTTCAGCTTGGTGCGTTTGGCGCTGGCGGCATTGCGCTCGGCGGCTGGCCTGCCGTGCCGCTCGGTGCAGCGGACTACCTCCTCGTTCCGATGGATGAGACACAGAGCAACCATCTCAAAGCCTACGGTTTGACCTTCCGGGTGCTCGAGCGGGAACTCAAGGCGGAGTGGTTCCTCAACTACCGGAACGGTTCCTTCCTGCTGCCGGCCGATGCGCTCACTGCTCGCGATGCGGCGCTCTCCGGGGTGACGGTTCACCCCGTCGACATGGCAACGGTCATGGGGATTCGGGCCGAGATCCGAGACGGCAACATGGACGCCGTGCCGCTGGAAAAGGCCCCGAAGATGGCCGTCTATGCCCCACCGAATGCAGCGCCCTGGGACGATGCGGTCACGATGGCGCTGCAGTTTGCCGGGATCAAGTTCGATCAGATCTGGGACGAGGAGGTGGTGGGAGGCAAGCTAACCACCTACGACTGGCTGCATCTCCATCACGAAGACTTCACGGGTCAGTACTCCAAGTTTTATCTCAACTACACCGGCGCCTCGTGGCTCCATGCCATGGTCGAACGGAATGAGGCCACCGCCAGAAAACTCGGCTTCCCGAACGTGCCCAGCACCAAGCGGGCGGTGGCGCAGACGATCGGCGCGTTCGTCGAGCGGGGCGGGTTCCTGTTTGCCATGTGCACGGCAACCGAGACGCTCGACCTGGCGCTGGCCAGCGACGGTGTCGACATCGCCGCCAGCTATGCCGACGGCACTCCCATGGATCCCAACGCCACGGCCAAGATGAAGTGGGATCGCGCCCTGGCGTTTCAGGGGGCCCGTCTCGAGCCGAGCCCGTCGCTGGCCGTGTTTGCGGACATCGACGGCCACCAGGTCAACGCGCCGGACCGTCGTCAGCAGCTCGGCACCTTCACGCTGTTCAACTTCAGCGCGAAGATCGATCCGGTCGCCACCATGCTGGTCCAGAATCACCGTCAGGTCATTCCGGACTTTTACGGAATCACCACCTCGTTCAGGAAGGATCGGCTCAAACCCGGTGTGACGGTTCTGGGGGATGAGCCAGGTGCCGCCTGGGCCAAGTACATCCGGGGGGAGCGAGGGCAGGGCACCTGGTGCTTCTTTGGGGGCCACGATCCGGAGGATCCGCAGCACCAGATCGGCGATGCCCCGACCGATCTGTCGCTCCACCCCCATTCGCCCGGGTACCGCCTGATCCTCAACAATGTGCTGTTCCCGGCAGCCAAGAAGAAGGAACTCAAGACCTGATCCTGCCGGCGCCGCTGCGTTTTTCCGATCCGCGTGGCGCGGGCAGGCTCACTATCTTCCAGCATGGCCGGTGCTTCTCCTCGGTGGCTCCCCTCCGTACAGAACTACCTCGCGCGTGAGATCGCCGATGCGGGCGGGCGCGAGGTCTGTTTCGTCGCGTCACTCGATGCCGAGGGTCGGATTGCCGATGCGAGGACGGTAGCGCGCGGCACCCCGGAAATGGTGCTGGCCCTGTCTGGCATTGCCCGGCGGGGCGAGATGGTGCTCCATAACCACCCCACGGGCGTGCTGGAACCCTCGTTTGCCGACCTCAACGTCGCTGCTCGCTTTCACGATGCAGGGGTCGGATTCGGCATCATCGACAACGCAGCGACCGAACTCTATGTCGTCGTCGAGGTCCCGCGGGCTCGCGTTCAGGTACCGATCGATCCGCCCGAGATCGTAGCCCAGCTGGGGGAGCATGGGCCGGTAGCCAGGCATCTCGGTCAGTACGAGGATCGCCAGAGTCAGCGCGACATGGCCGCGTACATTGCCGACGGCTACAACGACGGCGGCGTGCTGCTGCTCGAGGCGGGTACCGGCGTCGGCAAATCATTTGCGTATCTGTTGCCCGCGCTCGAGTGGGCCCGCAAGAACGACGAGCGCACGGTCATTTCCACCAACACCATCAACCTGCAGGAGCAGCTGGTAGGCAAAGACCTGCCGTTGCTCCGCGATGCGCTGGGCACCGAGGAACGGCAGCCGACCTTTGCGCTGCTCAAGGGGTGGCGGAACTACGTCTGCCTGGCCCGTCTCGAAATGGCGTCCTTCGGGCAGCAGTCCTTGCTGGACGAAGGACGGGTGGCCGAACTCGTCAGCATCGCGGAGTGGGCCACCCGAACTGCCGACGGCACCATTGGCGATCTGGCGACGCCGCCCTCGGGCGAGGTCTGGGACGAGGTCTCGGCGGAATCGGATCTCTGCCCCCGGCTCAAATGCCCCAAGTTCGACAAGTGCTTTCTCTTCCGGGCCCGACGGAAGGCCGCGGAGGCCGATGTAGTGGTGGTCAATCACCATCTGCTTGCTGCGGACCTTGCGGTCCGGCAGGCCTCCGACAATTGGGAGGATGCCGCCGTGCTGCCGCCCTACCAGCGGCTCATCCTGGATGAGGCCCACCATTTGGAGGACGTCTCGGCAACGCATCTCGGCAAGCAGATCTCGAGCGCCGGCGTACGCCGTTTACTGGGTCGGCTCGAGCGGAACGGACGTGGGTTGGTGCCGACCCTTGCCCGAGAGTTGATGCGGGACGGCGATGTGCTTTCCCGCGCCAGTCTTGCGCTGATTGCGGAGCGACTGGGCCCGGCCATCGCCGAGGCCCGCGGCGCGGCGGAGGCGATGTTTCAGCGCCTGCTGCTCCGGCTGATGGCCGATGGCGGCGGACCGATTCGCTTGGCCGATGACTTCAGCAAGGATCCGATCTGGGACGAGGGGCTCAGGCGGGAGGTCGACGCGCTGGTCGGGGCATTCAAGCGGGTTGCCGACGACGTCGAGACTGTCGCCGATCGGATGAGTCTTGGCGAAGCAAGCGAGCGGAGGACCCAGTTGCTGCAGGAAGTGAAGGGCGTGGTTCGTCGGCTCGATTCGGGCCGTGACGCTCTCAATCAGACGCTTCGGCCTGTGGGCGGAGGTCCGCCGATCGTCCGCTGGGTGCAGCGATCCGGCCTCAAAGGGCAGACGGTATCGCTCGCCGCCGTGCCGCTCGATCTGGCGCCGATTCTGAGGGAACTCGTGTTCGAGCGCAACAAGACGGTCGTGCTCACCAGCGCAACGCTTGCTGCGGGGGGCGAGTTCGACTTTCTCGAATCCCGCCTTGGGCTTGCGGCGAGTCCCTCGCCAGTCACGGTGCGGGAAATGCTGCCTTCGCCCTTCGACTATCCGTCGCAATGCCTGTTCGGCATCCCGACCGACTTGCCGGATCCACGGGAGAATGAGGCAGCCCATGACGCCGCGGTGGCTACGATCATCGAGGATCTGGCCTACGCCTCCGACGGCGGGATGTTCGCGCTCTTTACGAGTCACGGAGCCTTGCGGCGGGCGGCAGAGCGCTTGCGATCCCAGCTCGACCCACGCTGGCCGCTGCTGGTTCAGGGCCAGGGCTCGCGCGATGCCCTGCTGCGGCGGTTCCGCGAGGCAGGCAACGCCATCCTGCTCGGTACCGATTCGTTCTGGGAGGGGGTCGATGTGCCCGGGCGGGCGCTGCGAACGCTGGTGCTTGCCAAGCTGCCGTTCAAGGTGCCGTCGGAGCCGCTGACTGCGGCCCGACTCGAACGCCTGGCGGAGCAGGGGGTCGACGGCTTCTTCCAGTACCTGCTGCCGCACGCGGCGCTCAAGCTCAAGCAAGGGTTCGGGCGGCTGATTCGATCCCGGTCCGATGCCGGGGTGGTCGTGCTGCTCGACAGCCGCGTGCTGACGCGTCGGTACGGACCCTGGATCCTGAGCGGACTGCCAGCAGCCCCCCGGGTCGACGGTCCCTGGGCCCAGGTTCGGACGGCCGCTGAGGACTTTTTTGCGGGCCACGGCATCGGGGCGGAGGTCTGACCGGGGCGGCGCACCGCGACCATCCGGGCCCCGCAGGCATTATTCTTAAGATAGGCCCGGCGGGTCGGCTTTCCGGCTGCGCCCCGACTCTCACCCTCCTCGAGTGCACGAGTGAACCAGACACCCTCCAAGATCGTCTGCGTCGGCAAGAACTATTTCGAGCATGCCAAAGAGATGGGTGGCGAGATTCCGGCCGAGCCGCTCCTCTTCCTCAAACCCCCCAGTTCGCTGATCGGGTCCGGCGAGGCCATCGTCCTCCCGAAGATTGCGAGCCACGTCGAACATGAGGCCGAACTGGCCGTGGTAATCGGATCCCGACTCCGCCGCGTATCGGAGGCGGAGGCCATGCAGGGGGTCCGGGGCTATGTGTGTCTCAACGACGTGACGTCACGTGACTGGCAGAAGCGGGAATCGCAGTGGGTGCGGGCCAAGGGGCACGACACCTTCTGCCCGATCAGCAGCGAGGTCGTTGCCGATGTCGACTGGCGCAATCTCGACATCATCTGCCGGGTCAATGGACAGATCCGTCAACAGGGGCATACCAGCGCGATGCACTTCGGCGTGCCGTTCGTGCTGTCCCTGATCAGTCACATCATGACGCTGGAGCCGGGCGATATCGTGTCCACGGGCACGCCTGCCGGCGTCGGACGGCTGGCGCCCGGTGACGTCGTCGAAGTGGAGATTCCCGGCGTCGGCTTGCTCCGGAACCCGGTGGTGGCCGAGTGAGCCTCCGTCTGAGCGATCGACTGGCGCGGCTGCCGAGCTACCCGCTCGCCGAGGTGCCGGCCATCAAGCGTCGGCTGCTCGAGGCTGGCGTGGATGTGATCGATCTCGGCGCCGGTGACAACGATGCACCCCCCCCGCAGCCAGTCCGGGAGGCCATGATCGAAGCGATTCGTGACCCGGCAATGAGCAAGTACGGTTTCCAGCAGGGCCACGCCGAGTACCGGCGCGCCGCAGCGAGGTACGTCGAGCGCCGCTTCGGACATGGCTTCGACCCCAGTGCGGAGCTGCTTCCGCTGATTGGTTCCAAAGAAGGCCTTGCGCACCTGCCCTTTGCGCTGGTCAATCCCGGTGATGTCGTGATCTTGCCGGAGCCGGGGTATCAGGCCTACGTCGGGGGCGCCATCCTGACCGGCGCCGAGCCTTTCGTGGTTGGTCTGGCGGCGGACAATGGCTTTCTGCTCGACCTGGACGCGCTGCCGACCGCGGTGCTGGACCGAACTCGGCTCGTCTATCTCAACTATCCCAACAATCCGACGGCGGCCATCGCGCCATTGGAGTATCTGGCACGAACGGTGGCGATCTGCCGGTCGCGGGGCATCGTTCTGGCGTATGACAATGCGTACTGCGATCTGACCTTCGACGGATATCGGGCGCCCAGCATCTTCGATCTGCCCGGGGCCCGCGACATTGCGGTGGAGTTCTTCTCGCTGTCGAAGAGTTTCTCGATGACGGGGTGGCGGATCGGTTTTGCGGTGGGGAATCGCGAGTTGATCGGGGCACTGACCAAGATCAAGAGTTACACCGACACCGGCCCCTTTCTGGCGGTGCAGCGCGCCGGGGTGGTGGCGCTGGACCGGGCCGAGGAGTTCGTGGAGCCGATCCGTACGGAGCTGGCGGCTCGGCGGGATGCCGGGGTCGATGCGCTGCGGGCGCACGGATTTGCGGTCGATCGTCCGCAGGCAGCGATGTACTTGTGGGTCCGGCTTCCGCCGGGAACAGACTCGAGCGCCTGGAGTCGTGCGGCGCTCGAGGAGCAGGGGGTGGTCACGTTGCCAGGTCGGGCGTTCGGTCCGGCCGGCGAAGGGTACTTCCGGATTGCACTGACGGTAGGACCGGCGCGGCTCGTCGAGGCGATTGCACGGCTGGAATTGGTAGCAGGACGTGGAGTCGGGAGCAGCGCCGCCACGGCGTGAGCTGTTCCTGCCGCGCCGGCGGCGGATCTCCTGGGTGGCCATCGCGGTCAGCCTGGGGGTTCACGCCAGCCTGTTTCTGTTCCGGGTGCCGAACTGGTCGCCCAATCTTCCTTCGCGGGAGCAGATCGCCCTCATTCCGATGGGGACCGAGGGGCCGCGCGCGATCCAGATGATCTATCTGGAGCCTTCTGGGGGCGGAACGCCGCCGCGGACGCCGACGAGCGGCATCTCGGCACTACCTCGCGAAGAAACCGGTCCGCCGCCGGAAACCGAGCCGACCGAACCTGCCCTCGAGCCGGCGCCCGCAGCACCCGAACGCGAGGGCCCTCAACTGCCGCCTGGGCCGGTACAGCGTCAAGGGCAGATTCGGATTGCCCCGGCGGCCGGGGACGGCAACCTGTGGGTCCGCCCCCTTCCGCTGCCGCCACAGGACCTGGCCCGCGCCGTGGTGCGATCACACGCGGAACTGGTCGACAGCGCGGTGACTGCTATTGTGCAGGCGTACATCGACTCGGTCCTCTCGGTGGCGCCGGCCAACGAGCCGTTGCCGCGCTGGACAACCCAGGTCGGCCAGCAGCAACTCGGCCTGGATGCCCAATGGATCTATCTTGGACCAATCAAGGTTCCGACGACCCTGGTCGCCGGGCTCCTGAATGCGCTTGGTGCCCTGCCGTCCGGGGCCAGCGCGGAGATGTCAGACTATACCCGCTTCCGGTCCCTCCAGCAGATGCGCGAGGACGTCCAGCGGGCGGCGCGGCGGGCCCAAACCATGGAAGACTTCAAGCGGGCTATCCAGCAGTTGCGAGTGGAGCGAGAGCGGCAGCGCGAGTTTGCACGCAATCAACGGACCCCTCCGTCGCCGCCGGCGGATACGTCGGGGCGAACACCATGAAGCTGGTAGACCGGGAAGAAACGATCCTGATCGTCATCGGCGAAGCGACCGATGCCGGGGGAGACCGGACCGTCGCGGTCACCCTGTGCCGCGAGATCGATAGCCGCGCAGACGGCCAGGCCTATCGCCGGGCGGTCATCGTGGGCGACATCGAGTTCCTCGATCGGCCCGAGTTGCATCGACACCCGACCATCGTGATCGGGGGCCCCGGCGCCAACGTGCTGGCGCAGCGGTTCGTGCGCGAACTCCCGACGCTCTGGCAGCACGAGGACCGGTGCTTCGTGCAAGCTGAGCTGGATGAGAGCAGACGGGTCGCGCTGTGGGGGGCGGATGCGACGGCGACCAGTCGAGCGGCCGACGCCTTTCTTTCCGAAGGCTTTCTGGAGGTCCTGCTCGACCGGGTCTGGCGGACCCGGCCGACGACCCAGATGTAGGTCGTCGGCCGGTGGTGTTCAGTCCTGTCCGGTTGAGACCTCGTCCGGAATGGCGTACTCGACCCGACCCGGGTTGAGGCCTCCGGTGCGGGTGATCCCGACTCGGCTCACCACTCCTTTGTACCCTGTGATCAACGCAGAGTAGCGCCACTCCGTCGTTCCAGTCGGGCAGGTGCTGTTGCTCACGCTCTCGACCCCAATCGTCACTTCGATGACCGAGACGTTCTGCCTGGCGCTGGCCGTGAAGTTGGCGCATTCGGTCGTGGTCTGGAATCGATGATCGACCTGGACGATGTTCGGCCCTCGGATCACCCGGGGCTCTGCGGCGGGATCAGGGTCGACAATCTCGAATTGCACCCCGATGTTGAGCCGGTCGTCGTCGCTCGAGAAGAGACATCCCCCGAGGAGGACTGAGCCGGCAAGGAGCAAGGTCCGCATAGGTAACCTCCGACTGCGTTAAGAGCGCGCCGTACGCGCGCGAGTAAGCGAAGCAAGGGTCGCCGCCCGTCCCACCACCGCCAGGAGCTCGTTGGCGGGCTCGGACACCGTGTCTCCGGTAATGGCGACTCGGATCGGCTGCATCACGTCTCCGAGCTTGACCCCGCGGTTTGAAGCCGCCGAGGTCAGTGCCTCGAGCAGGCGGTCGGCCTGCCACTCGGCCTCCGGGACCTGGGTGAGCGCCTCGAGGGCCCACTCCAATCGCATGGGGTAGGCCGGCCCGAGCTTCTGTATCAGCGCCTCACCCCGGGGCTCGAGCGAGGCACGGCTCGGGTCCAGACGAACGGCGACCCGCTCAGCCATGTCGACGACGGTCCTGGCGCGGGTCTTCACGGCGTCGATGATCGGGCCGAGGTTGCGGCTGCCGGGGTCGATGCCGCGATCGTCGAGGAAACGGCGAACTTCAGGCTCGAACGTCGATGCCGGCAGGGACGAAAGGTACTGACCGTTCATCCATTCCAGCTTGGTCAGGTCGAACACTGCCGGCTTTTTCTGGATGGCTTCCAGCCTGAAGGCCGCGGCCATCTCGCTGTCGCTCATCAGCTCCCGATCATCGCCCGGCGACCAACCAAGCAGGGCCAGGAAGTTCCGCATGGCCGTCGGATAGATCCCCTTGTCCTGGTAGTCGCCCACGGCGGTCGCGCCATGTCGCTTCGACAACTTCTTGCCATCCGGCCCCAGGATCATCGGCACATGGGCAAAGACGGGAGGCACTTTCCCCAGCGCGCGATAGAGCGCGATCTGTTTCGGCGTGTTGGAGATGTGGTCATCCCCCCGAATCACGTGGGTGATCCCCATCGCGATGTCGTCGGAGACCACGGCCAGGTTGTAGATCGGGGTCCGATTGCTTCGGAGTACGACCATGTCGTCCAGGTCCCGGCCATGAAAGGCAATTCGACCATGCACCGCATCATCCCAGGCGATTTCTTCCTCCGGCATGGCGAAACGAATCACAAAGGGCATGCCTGTGTCGACCCGCCGGGCAACCTCCTCCGGTGCCAGTAGGCGGCAGCGCCGATCGTACTTGAAGGTCTCGGGTCCCCCGGGCGCCGCCGCGCGCTGAGCCTCCAAGTCCTCCCGGGTGCAGAAGCATCGATATCCCTGTCCGGTAGCCAGAATTTGCTCAGCGTCGCGCTGATGCCGTTCGATTTCTGCGCCCTGGAAGTAAGGTCCTTCGTCCCAGTCGATACCGAGCCACCGAAGCCCGTCGAGGATGACCTGCGTGTGGGCCTCGGTGCTCCGAGCCTGATCTGTGTCTTCGACACGCAGGATCAGGGTTCCCCCCGTCTTTCGGGCGAAGAGCCAGTTGAACAGCGCGGTACGGGCGCCGCCGACATGGAGGTATCCGGTCGGGGAGGGGGCGAACCGAAGCCGAGGTCGCTCGGCGGAAGGGGCAGGCATACCGGCAGCTGTGGTCAGGTCAGGTCATTCAGGTGAGCGGAAGCGCAACGTCGAGCGGCCGATCGGTCGGCACGCTCGACGCGCGAACAGCTGGGATTCAGACAACGGAGCGGGAGGGATTCGAACCCTCGATAGGGCTTTTCAACCCTATAACGGTTTAGCAAACCGCCGCCTTCAGCCTCTCGGCCACCGCTCCGGAACAGCGAAGGGCGGAAAAGTGGAGATGAAGGGCAGCTTACGCAACCCGCCAACTCGTTGCCGACGAGTTGATGGACGCTGCCCGAACTCCGGCCGGAGCTGCGTAGCGAGATTGCAAGCCGCTGGAGCGCAGCCGTTCTCTCAGTGTTTCCACCCGTTCCGGGGTGGAATTTCGGCAAGCAATCTTGTCAACAATGTCGGAATAATAAACAGCAACAGCGAGTGGTAGACCCGAGGTGTATCTATTTAAACCATTACAAAAAGGCTATTTACAGAATAGCGACTCGATGTTGATAAGTTGCATTGTCAAATTCTTGTACTTGTTGGCAATCCTGTGGATTGCTAGATTTGCCTGTACCATGCTCCGCTCGACCTCTCTGCAGGCGCTGCTGTTGGTCGGCGTTCTTGGCATCGCCGCCTGCCAGACCTCCCCCGAGCGGGATGGTCTTGGCCCGGACCCGCTTGCGTTCCGGTCACTGGTGCTTCGACCCGACTCGGCGGAACTCGGAACGGGCGACACCCTGCGTTTCACGACCAGGGCCGTTCGGGTCCGAGGCGATACCGTGCCGCAGGCTGAGGTCGTTTACGTCGCTCAGGGTGGGGTGATCTCGGCGAGCGGGCTCTATCAGGCTGGGGCGACCCCCGGGAACTACCGGGTCGACGCCACCGTTCCTGGGGCCGGACTCTCGGCATCCGCGTTCATTCAGGTCGTCGTTCCCGTGTCGCCGCCGCCACCACCTCCGCCGCCGCCACCGCCACCTCCACCACCACTACCACCTCCTCCGCCGCCGCCGCCGCCTGATTCGGTTGTCGAGCGGTTCTGGGTCGTGCCGGACTCGATCTCGGTCGGGCCGCGCGGCTTATTCGAGTTGGGCGCTTGGCTGCAGTACCAGGGTAGTGGGCCACTGTCCGTCACCGCCACCGCATCCTGGTCTGCTCTGGCAGGGTCTTTCGGTGCGCCAGGTCGGTATCAGGCCGGGCCGGCGGTCGGCATCGACCGGATCGTGGTCTCCGTTGTCGTGGCGGGCCAACTCTTTGCGGACACGGCGGTGGTCGTGGTGCGGGCCGACCCCACAGGACCGCTGCTGGTGGCTGTCGAGCTCTCTCCCGACTCGGTCAATCTGAATCCCGGCGCGGCTCTTCAGTTTGCCGTGCTCGGGCGCCGTTCTGACGGGACCGCGGTAAGTGTCACGGGTGCGTTCGAGGCGACTGGAGGCTCGGTGTCACCGAGCGGGCGGTTTACGGCCGGATCCAACCCGGGGGTCTATCTCGTCTGGTTCCGCCATGGAACCCTCGCGGATACCAGTCGGGTCGTCGTCGTGGCTTCGTCGCCACCGCCACCACCGCCGCCTCCACCACCGCCGCCTCCACCACCGCCCGCCGTCGGGCTGGGACCCAATGCGGACCTGGTGGGCCGGCGCCTCTTTCCCGCGGACAATCCGTGGAACCAGCCGGTTGATTCGGCCCAGGTGGATCCGAACTCAGACGCCATCATCACTGCGATCGGGCCGACCAAGCGGTTCCATCCCGATTTCGGGGCCAACTGGAATGGCGGACCGTTCGGGATCCCGTACGTCGTCGTGTCCGGCAGCCAGCCCAGGGTTCCGGTCACGTTTCAATATCACAGTGAGAGTGATCCGGGCCCGTATCCGATTCCCCCGAACGCGCCCATTGAAGGCGGCCCCGCATCGACGGGAGACCGCCACGTACTGGTGGTTGATCGGGACAACTGGCGGCTCTACGAGCTGTACGCTGCGTATCCGCAGCCGGACGGCTCGTGGCGGGCGGGCTCGGGGGCGATCTTCGACCTCAACTCGAATGCCCTGCGACCGGCAGGATGGACTTCAGCGGATGCGGCCGGCCTGCCGATTCTGCCCGGGCTGGTGCGCTACGACGAAGTGGCAGCGGGGGAGATTACCCACGCGCTTCGGTTTACCGTGAGTCGAACCCGCCGGGCATACGTACATCCGGCTCGTCACTGGGCCAGCAGCGACAACTCCGCCAACCGCCCTCCGATGGGCATGCGAGTTCGCCTCAAGGCGGGCTTTGACATCTCGGGCTATCCGGCCCACGCCCAGGTCGTGCTCCGGGCGCTCAAGAAGTACGGTATGATCGTGGCCGACAACGGCAGCGACTGGTACGTCAGCGGGGTTGCCGACTCCCGCTGGAACGACGCCCAGATGAACACGCTCAAGCAACTGCGTGGAAACGATTTCGAAGTAGTTCGGATGGGGCCGATCGTCACGCCCTGAGGGGTTGTAGGGCTGTTACCACAAATGTGGCCCTCGAGCAGCGGTCGTGTCACCCGAGCATCAATCGGCGTGGTGCGAATCCGCCCACGTTTCCCAGGTCAGCTTGCACCGATCGCCAAAGAACTCGCCAGGATGCCCCTCGCGATCGAGCAGATGGTGCAACATTTCGTGTCGGACAACCATCTCATGGCGGGCGTAGTTCCCGGCGATCGTGATCCGGGCAACCCCACCGGTCTTTTCCCACATGCCGACCTTGGGGCCTGCAGAGGTCTCGAAAGTTTCTACGCCAGGCACGATAAACCATTGAATTTCATTGATTTGACCGCCAATGCCACTGCACTCCTTGGTGCGGTCGAACCAGGCCTGGTACTCGGCGTCTGCCAACATCCGAATTGCTCCGACCGGAAGCTCCGGAGCCGAGGGGGCCAATGAGGAGCATCCGCCGATCATGACTGCGACGAGAGACAGTGAGCGCCGCTGCCCCTCAAAAAACAGACGCATGTTGTGGAATCGCGACAACCTTTGCACGCTCGCACCGTCGTAGAATTTGACTGTCTAATTTGCGAACCGTATGCCATTGTCCGACCGATTCCGGGACTCGTCAAGAGGTGGCGGTGGCTTGGAGGGGCTATGCAGCTGAAAAGCGAGACCCCGAGCCGGCGCCGCAGCGCTGACTCGGGGTCTCGGGGGGCGGGCGGTTTCGGCCCGGATATCAGGCGGCTTTGGAGATCTCGGTCGCCCAGTTCGAGGCGGTCTGGTAGGCTTCCTGAACGTTGGCGGTTCCGGCCCCCAACTGGTTGGCCAGCGACTCCATCCGGCTCCACTCGCCTCGTTCCTGAGCCACGACGAGGTCGAGCACGGGGCCAAACGGCGGTTCCCGCCGGAGCAGCGCTGCGGCCAGTGGCTGCGACAGGGACAGCGAGCTGACCAACTGCTCGAGCGGCTGGTCCATGACGGCGTCCATGACCGACAGGAGCCCGGCAAAGAAGAGGTCGAGATCGGAGTGGTCGAGCCCTACGGGGCCGGCCAGCAGCTCTGCCAGACGGGCTCGGAGGAGCGCTGTCGTGACCAGCTCGGGCGGCTTCCCGCTCGAAAGGCCGACGGTGGCCACCGCCGAGACCCACTTCCGGAGCTGCTTCACTCCCAGCAGTCGGAGGGCATGATCGATGGTTTCAACCTGATGCCGCCATCCGAACCCGGCCGAGTTGAGATAACGAAGCAGTCGGACCGAGAAGGCCACTTCTTCCCGAATAATGGCTTCGACCCGCTCAAACTCAATGTCCTGCTGGCCTACCTCCTTCAGCATCCGGAGGTAGTTGATCCGGCTCGGCGCCTGGGACTTGTTCTGCAGCATCTCTGGCCGGCAGAAGTAGTAGCCCTGGAACCAGTCGAAGCCCTGATCTGCGGCCGTGTCCCGTTCCTCACGAGTTTCGACCTTTTCGGCCAGCAGTTTCGCGCCGTGGCGCCTGGCCAGGGCAATGGCCTCGGGCGATCGTGCCTCGGGGTTCCGAAAGTCGATTTTGACGATGTCGGCCAATGCGAGCAGAGGGTCGGCGCTCGGGGTATAAACAAAGTCGTCGAGGGCCAGTCGGTACCCGCTGCGCTTGAGGCGCTCAGCTGCCGCAATGACCTCGGCGTCCGGCTCGACCGTTTCGAGCAGTTCGATGACCGACCGGTCGGCCGGGAGCAGGGTGTAGAGCTCGGTGAGGAGGACTCGCCGCGAGAGGTTGATGAAGGCTGGCCGTCCGTTGGTCAGCTGGTCGAACCCGAACGTCATCAGGGCTCGTTCGAGGCCTTGGCTCGATGCCAGGTCGGAGTCGCCGCCCGCAAAGCGGTTCTCGGGGCCGGATCGAAAGAGGATCTCGTAGCCGGCAACGAGGTCGTTGCGGTCGAGGATGGGTTGCCGCGCAATGAAGACGTCACCGGTTTGCATGGGGCTTATTATCGGCACAGTATGGCCGAAAGCTGAGCTCTCCGAGGGGTCGTGGCGCCGTGGTGTCTTGGGCGACAGATTGAACCGGTGCAGAGGGTACTGTTCCGGCAGAGGTCAGGGGAGGGGCAATGGCAAGGATTTCCATCACGGAGGATCCTCTCGAGCTGGGGCGCCGAGTGGCAGACCGGATCGTCGAG